>JAJQAD010000182.1:0-10194 GCA_021204005.1 Clostridiales bacterium | reverse complement strand
CGACCCGCAGCGGGTACACTTTCACCGGCTGGTATACAGACAGTGCTCTGACGAATCCGGTAACGAGTGTCACGCTGAATGAGGATAAGACAGTCTATGCAGGCTAGGAGGAACAGGGGGATTTGGGTGAGAGTAATAATTCGTCCGGAAATAAAACGAATTCATCAGCAGGCGGTTCTGAAAATACCACAGGTTCCGGAAGCACGAAGACCACTGATTCCGAAAGCACACAGACGACCGGCACCAACAGCGTGCAAACCGATGACAGCAGTGCGATGGGGCTTTGGATGATAATTCTGTTTCTGCTTGGCGGTTTGTGTGCTGTGAAAGTTATCTTCAGTGAAAAAAAGCGTATTAAGTGATCTGACAGATCGTTAAAAATGGGAGCGGGAGGAGGACTGTTATGGATGAATCCAGAACCTATATCCTGGATGGAATGGAATTGTATGTCCCCCTCAGGGTCGACAGGCAGCCCGGCAGGCCGATTGAGGATTACCGGGAGTGGATTGAGCATGCGGTATATACACCATCGGGCTATCGGGTGATGTTTTCCGGGACGGATGCGTGTATCCATGCGGAGGAATCAGCACCGGGCGGCTGTCCCGACTGTGGTTCCTGCCGGTTTTACAGGAGGGCAGCGGAGCAGACCTGGATTGGAATGTGTGTCAATGAGAAGAACCGGAGGAGCGGTAAAATTTCAATGATCTGATAAGCGCTCTTGAAATAATTTCCTTTTGTCGTATAATAATATTGTGCGGAATCTCGCACAGTATAACAGACGTATGGCGGGGAGGAAATTGGTTTGGAATACATTTCAGCGAAGGAAGCGGCGGAGCGATGGAAGATATCGGAGCGGTATGTGCAGCGGTATTGTAACGAGGGTCGTATTGAGGGTGTGAAAAAGTTTGGCGGCGCGTGGGCGATCCCTCAGGACGCCGAAAAGCCTGTGGACAGGAGACAGAAGGCGGCAGGGGAGAGAAATACACCGGAGAGTGTGGACAAGACCCTGCCGCCGCGTCATTTTCATCTGGCTATGCCGCTGATGAATACGCCTTATACGCCGGGGGCGGCGATGGATTCCATCACCAAAATAAGCGACGCGGACGAACACAATATTGCGCTGGCGGAATATTATTATTTCAGCGGCCGGTCGGCGGAGGCCTCGGATCTGGCAGAGGAATACCTGGCGCACAGTGATTTCGCGCTTCGGCTTTCTGCCTGTTGGCTTTACGGTTATGCGAACCTTGCCCTGGATCGGATTCCGCGTGCAAGGCAGGCGCTTGCGCAGATTCGCTCTACCGTAGAGTCCATGGATGAAAAGACACCGGCACCCTATCGTGCTTACGCTTCCTGTATCGCTATCGGTGCAAGTGTGCTGCTGCATCTGCCGGTGTCGGAAAATCTCGGTTCCATCCGGGGATTCCTTTCCCAGCTTCCGCCGGGGCTGCGCATGTTTGCCCTGTATGTGCAGGCACACCGCGCTTACCTGAAGAAGGATTACGGCGCTTGTATCGGCATTGCGGAGACTGCCCTGGCGCTGGAGGGCACGCTGTATCCCATACCGTCGATTTATCTTCACCTTGTCGCCGCAATGGGCCACATTAATCTGCGGGAGAGTGAAGATGCAAAGGAACATCTTCTGGAGGCGTGGGAAATCGCCCGGCCGGACGATATGATTGAACCCTTTGGAGAACATCACGGTCTGCTGGGAGGAGTGCTGGAGGCGGTATTCCGAAGGAATTATCCGGATGATTTTAAACGAATCATTGACATTACCTACAGTTTTTCCGCAGGATGGCGGAAGATACATAATCCCGACACCGGACATCATGTGGCGGATGATCTGACCACGATGGAGTTTACAATCGCCATGCTGGCAGCCAGAGGCTGGTCGAATAAGGAAATCATCGCCCATCTGGGCGTTTCAGTAAATACAGTAAAAATGCACATTTCTTCCATCTTGCAGAACCTGAATGTACCGTAGCGCAAAGACCTGGCGAAGTTTATGCTGACATAATGGAGTTTGACCCCGGAAAAAAGTATAAATTTTCTGAAAAAAGTATAAACAACGCGGGTTCAGGCGGGGATAAAGATAACGGAGACAAGTGGGAATGAAAAAAACACGAAATAAATATCTGTGGAGAAGTATAAAGAAAAACGGGGTTTCTTTTTTTGCTGTTTCGTTTATCGCGGCGACCAGCATCGCGGTATTTCTCGGTCTGCAGTCCACGGCAGTGGCGATTCTGGATGAGGTAAACCGGTATTTTTCTGATAATCAACTGGAGACAATGGAGATTACCTGCGCGAACGGGGTGACGCAGGAGGATATCGAGGCAATTTCTGGCTGGGACGGTGTGGATGCAGCGGAGGGCGGATATGCAGCCACAGTTACGACGGACAGCGGGACCGAGAAGATTATATTACAGGCACTTTCCCTGTGCAGTGAGATGAATGTGCCGGTGGTGATAGAGGGAACGCTGCCATCCGCGTCGGATGAGGCGGCGGTAGAAGAGACTTTTGCAGAAAATGAAGGTATTCAGGTTGGTGATACGCTGACGCTGGAGCATGAGGGTCAGCTGGTGACGGATACTTTTACCGTGACAGCGATTCTCAATCAGCCGATGTACTGCTGTGCGGAGACGGAGGATTCCAGAGGACAGAGCACAGAGGGACTCGGCTCCGCTTCCTATTACATAGAGCTTCCTCAGGAGGCGTTTGATGCAGATTACTTTGGGGACTGTTATTCCAAAGCGTATATCAGGAATGACGAACTGGGGAAAATCAATTATTTTTCAGCGGAGTATAAGCGGCAGGAGACCGCACTGATTGAAAAATTCGAAGAACTGGGGCAGGAACGGGCAGAGCTACGCTATACGGAACTGGTTGAGGCAGCGGAACTATCCGGGATCGGCACAGAGGACATCCGGCAGCAGGACTGGATTATCTCAGGGCGGAATGACATCGGGGATCTTCGCGGTATTGAGATCATCGTAAACGGGATTTACGGCGTAAGCTATGCGGTATCCATTATCTTCCTTCTTGTGGCGATTGTGGTCTGCTACTCTGCGATTACCCGCATGATTGACGAACAGAGGCCGTTGATCGGCGCGCAGAAAGCACTTGGTTTTTCTTCCGGGGAAATATTGTCACACTATATGCGCTACAATGCGCTCAGTGCGGCGCTGGGAATTCTGCTCGGTTTTGCGCTCACAGGGATTGTGGAATTGATTGTGCTTTCCATTTTTACAGAGGATTTTGTGATCGGGAGTATTCCGCTGACGTTTGCGTGGAAATATGGTCTGCTCGCGGCTGGAATCTGTCTGGCGGTCTTCCTTGCAGCCACCCGTGCGGCATGCGCGAAGCTGGTGCGGCAGTCAGCGATGACCTTACTTGCCGGGGAAGTGCCCGCACAGAACAGACGGTTCCATTTTGAAAACCGGAAGTGGTATCAGAAACTCGGTTTATATTCCCGCACAATGATACGGAACGCGTTTGGAGACAAGGGGCGCATGCTGACGACGATTGTGGGTGTAGCGGGGTGCGTTTCCCTCCTGACCATCTGTTTTTCCATGCGACTGTCAATCACAAATTCGACCTCGATACAGTTTGACCGGTATTTTTTATATGAAAACCGCCTGGTGGTCGACAGCAGCACCGGTACCGCAGAAGAATTTGAAACAATTTTGGATGAGGAGGGAATCTTGTATACGGTGGTACAGGACAAATTAAAAAGTTTTCGTGCGGACGGGGGAGACTGGGACAGTGTCCATGTCGTCGCCGCGTCTGATGCCGGGGAACTGGCAGACTATATGGTGCTGGAGGATATGGAAACAAAAGAGATCCTGGAAGTCCCGGAGGACGGCATTCTGGTTTCCGCAAAATGTGCGGAGTTATATAATCTGTCTGCCGGAGATACGGTGGAAATGATGAATTTGGAGGGAGAAACCAAAGAATTTCAGGTGGCGGGCGTGATTGCGCACTATCTCCCGTATCATCTCTTTGTGACTTCGGACAGCTACTATGAAGAAGCTTCCGGTGAGGAGGCGGACGCCTGCGTCTATCTTCTGAAAGGCGACATTGGCGGACTATATGAAAAAGTTTGTGATATAGATGGCTTTTTGTCTCTGAAAGATAACAGCTCGTTTGAGGCCGCCGTGCGGAGGGATGCCGGTTCCGTTAATATCATGATCGCGATTTGCCTCATCCTGTCAGCGGTGATGGCTGTGCTGGTTTTGTTAAATCAGATCGTTATGCATATCAACCGTAAATCGCGGGAACTGGCGGTGATGCGGGTGAATGGTTTTACATTGAAGGAAACCAGAGCGTATGTATACAGGGATAATATCGTCCTGACAGTGATTGACTTTGCAGTGGGATGCGTCTTTGGTCTGGCGCTGTCCTATGTGGTTGTCCGGACGATTGAGACGGGGGCACTCCGGTATGTGCGGACGCCGAATCCGCTCGCGTGTCTGCTTGCATGCGCGGTGGGAGCGCTGTTTGCCGTGGCGGTCAACCTGATCGCGCTGCGGAAAATCAGATATCTGAATCTGACAAATATAAGCGATAATTTCTGAAACAGGAAAAAATGATATTGTTTTGTATACATCAGACTGTGTTTGTAAATAGCAACATGAGGTTTGAAAGCAGCAGAAAGGAGAAGGAATTTCATGGGTACAGATAACAGAATCAGTTATGCACAGGTGGTATGGGAGATCACCCGGCTTTTGCAGGAATCCGACTCCTTAGAGGATGCTCTTCGGACCAGCCTTGAGGAGGTGGTGAAAGCGGTCGGAGCGGAGGCCGGAACCGTCTGGGCCTACAACGTGTCCGGGGATCAGCGGATTTACCCGTCCTTCTGGATCGGCGGGGCCGACCTCACGGGCTTGAGCCTCGCGCCGGGGGAGGGCATCGCAGGAGCGGTCGTTCAGGACGGGAAGACCACAGTGGTGCGGGACTGCCAGAAGGATGCGCGGTGGGCCGGGCGCTTTGACGAGGCGACCGGATTTGTGACCAGAAGCATGGTCTGTGTTCCTCTGATCAATAAGTATGAGGTGATCGGCTGCATCCAGATTATCAACAAGAAAGACGGCTCTCTGTATGACGATGAGGATGTCAGCCTCTGCGAGAATCTGGCGATGCTGACTGCCATCGCGGTGGATGAGAGGGGCTTAAACTTAGGTTTCACGGAGGAGAAAAAAGCGATTGTCTCCCTGCGGGATGTCCGAAAGACATTCGGGGAGGGGGAAAACCAGGTGCAGGCGCTGCGGGGCGTCAATCTCGATGTCCGTGAGGGGGAATTTCTTGTCATTCTGGGAGAGTCCGGCTGCGGAAAATCAACGTTGCTGAATATTATCGGCGGGATGGATGAACTGACCAGCGGAACCTTTTTGTTTGACGGCGAAGACTATTCCCATGCGGATGAAAAGACGCTGACCATGTACCGCAGACATTCCATCGGTTTTATTTTCCAGGCGTACAACCTCATGCCGACGCTGACCGCCGGGGAAAATCTGGATTTCATCGGCGAACTCTGCGACAATCCCATGTCGGCGGAGGAAGCGTTGGAGAGTGTCGGGCTGGCACAGCGGAAAGGGAGCTATCCGGCACAGCTTTCCGGCGGGCAGCAGCAGCGGGTCTCCATTGCCAGGGCACTGGTGAAAAAACCGCGGATTATTCTGGCCGACGAGCCGACCGCGGCGCTGGATTATGAGACCAGTGTGGAAGTGCTTTCCGTCCTGGAGAATGTAGTGAAATCCGGCACCACATTGCTGATGGTGACCCACAATGAGGAGATAGCAAAGATGGCCAACCGCGTGATCCGCCTGAAGAGCGGCGTGGTTTCCGAGGTCGTTGTGAACCGGCATCCGGCGAGCGCGAAAGAATTGGAGTGGTAATGAAAAAAGCGAGAGGAAAGTATCTGTGGAAAAGCATACGTAAAAACGGGGTTTCCTTTTTTGCGGTCGCACTGATTGTCATGACCAGTATTGCGATCTTTTTCGGTCTGCAATCCACAGGATCTGCGATTTTAAAGTCGGCAGACCGGTATTTTGTCGACAATAAGCTGGCAACCCTGGAGATTGCCTGCGCGAACGGGATTACGGAGGACGATATCGAAGCAATCGCCGGTTGTGAGGGCGCGGATGTTGTGGAGGGCGGATACGCAACGACGGTACTGATGGACGGGGAGACAGAGCAGCTTTTGCTGCAGGCGCTCTCCCTTTGCAGTGAGGTAAACGAACCGGTGGTGCTGGAGGGAACGCTGCCGACGGAGCCGGACGAAGCGGCTGTGGAGGAGATTTTCGCGGAGGAACAGGGAATCCAGGTGGGCGATGAGATCACGCTGGAGCACGATGGCGAGCTGGTGACAGATACCTTTGTTGTGACAGCGGTGATCAACCAGCCGGCTTTCTGCTGCGCGGTCATCGACGACGCCAGGGGAACGGCCTTGGAGGGAACCGGCTCCGTGTCGTATTATATTGAACTTACTGAGGATGCGTTTAATTCCGAGTATTACGGTGGTTGTTATACGAAAGCGTATGTCAGAAGTGAGGCGATGGATGGGGTTTTCTCCTATTCAGAGAAGTACACGGAGATGGAATCCGAACTGCGTGAAACGCTGGAAGAACTGGGCGAAGCGCGGGCGGAGATTCGATATACCTCACTTCGGGAGGATGCCCTTGATGCAATTGAGGAAGCGAAAAGCGAGATTGATGAGTCGCAGGAAGAATTGGACAGGGCTCTGGAGGTGATCGAGATACAGCTTACAGCACTCGGTTTAGACGTGTCAGATCTGAATCAGGCGAAGGAAGAGCTTGCGGCGTCCGGCAATGCGGCGGAACCTTTGCTCACAGCAATCACGCAATATCAGGATGGAATTGTGCAGATTGAGGAGGCGAAGGATGAGTTGTCCGAGGCGGAAGCAGAAGCGGACGACATTCGGCAGCAGTCCTGGTTTGTCTCCGGCCGGAATGAGATCGGGGACCTCCGCGGGATTGAGGTCACGGTAGACGGTCTCTATGATCTGGCTTATGCTATGTCCCTCATCTTCCTTCTGGAGTCAATTATCGTCTGTTACGCGGCGATCACAAGGATGATTTCAGATCAGAGAGCTCTGGTCGGGGCGCAGAAAGCGCTGGGCTTTACATCGGGAGAAATTCTGGCACACTATCTGCTTTACAATACGCTCTGTGCGGCGCTCGGAATTGTTCTCGGATTTATCGCCGGTGTGTGCATCGTGGAGAACCTCATGCTTCATATTTTCTCCCTGGAGATTCTGGTGGACCCGTTGGCTCTGACATTTGCCTGGAAACCGGCTCTGCTTGCGGCAGTTATCTGCATGGCGATTTTCCTGATCGCTGCGTGGGCGGCCTGCGCCAGACTGGTAAAACAGCCGGCAACCGTGCTGCTTCGCGGCGAAGTTCCGACGAGGGACAGACCGTTCTTTTTTTGAAAAGCGGAAAGGCTATCGGAAACTCAGTCTGTATTCCCGCACGATGATTAAGAATGTGCTCAGCGACAAGGGTCGCATGATGACGACAATTATGGGCGTGGTGGGATGTATCGCGCTTCTTGTAATCTGTTTTACACTGAAAATGTCGATGGAAGAATCCTCTGTGATTCAGTTTGATCAATATTTTCTGTATCAGAATCGGCTGGTGATCGACAGCAGTACTGGTTCCGCGGAGGATTTTGAGGAGGTTCTGGAGGAAGAGGGGATTTCCTATACTGTCGTGCAGGATAAAGTGAAAAATTTCCGTGTGGACGGGGGAGACTGGGGGATTGCCCATGTCGTTGCCGCATCGGATTCTGAGGAACTGGCGGATTATATGGTGCTTGAGGATATTGAGACCAAAGAAAACGTGGAAGTTCCGGAGAATGGGGTGTTGATTTCCAGAAGATGCGCGGAGTTAAATGATCTGTCGGCAGGAAGCACGATTGAATTGATGGACACTGAGGGGAACGCGGTGGAGCTTGAGGTCGCGGGCGTGATCGAACATTATCTGTCCTACCACCTGTTTGTGATGTCGGATTCTTATTATGAAGAAATCATGGGAGAGGAACCGGACAGCTGTGTATTTTTACTGAAAGGCGATATTGACGGGCTGTACGAAGAAGTGCGCGGCATGGATGGGCTTATGTCGCTGAGAGACAACAGTGAATACGTGCTGGACGCGGCTTCCGTGAACATGGTGATCGCAATCTGTCTGGTTTTGTCTGCGGCGATGGCTCTGCTGGTGATCTTAAATCAGATTGTCATGCATATCAATAAAAAGTCGCGGGAACTGGCGGTGATGCGCATTAACGGTTATACATTGAGGGAAACCCGGGCATATGTGTACAAGGACAATATTGTACTGACGGTGATCGGGCTGATTCTTGGGAGCGGTGTCGGCGTGTTGCTGTCCTATATCGTGATCCGGATTTTTGAACTGGAGGCGAGACGTTATGTCCGAACACCGAACCTGCGCGCCTGCCTGTATTCCTGCGCGGTGGGTGCACTGTTTGCACTGATTGTAAATCTGATTGCGCTGCGCAGGGTGAATAAGCTGAAGCTGACAGATGTGAACGGAAATTGAGGATTTGCAAACAGGCGGTTTGCATTGTGTGGGAGGTTATAGATAATTTTATTGTATCTTTGATTCTTATGCAGAGACATTTGGAGCATGGAACTTTGGGGAAAGAGGGGGTGATTTCGTGAAATTAATGGGGAAACCGGTGATTATATCTGTCTCGGTGGCGGCTGCAGCAGCAGTGCTGGTAACAGCTGCCGTCGTCCGCACCCGCATGTCAGATGCGGATGAGACTTACCGCAATGTAAAAGTCCTGGAGACGGAGGGAACCGCTGATCTCACCCGCGGGGAGGAAACGATGTCGGTCTACGAGCAGATGGTGATCCGGGGAGGAGACATTCTCTCTACCGGTGCGGACGGATGGGTGGATCTCAGTCTGGACGATGATAAATACGCGATCGTGGAGCCCTCCTCCGAAGTGGAATTTGAGCTGGAGGGGGAGAAAGACAACGGTGCAATCCGCCTTCACCTCAATGCCGGTGCGATTTATAACGAGATAGAGAACCCGATTGCGGACGGGGACAGCTATGAGATTGAGACGCCGGACGGCGTGATGGCAGTCCGCGGGACAAAATTCAGAGTTGCAATCGAGAATACAGAGGACGGGCTCTGGCGCCTGACAACGATTTCCGTCTTTGAGGGTACGGTGCACATCCGGGTGGATAATTCGGACGGGGAGGAGACCATCATCACAGCCGGGGAGGAAGCGGTCATCGAGAAATATTTTGGCGATGAGGAGACTTCTGAGAAAGAAGCGCGACTGCGCAAGTCCGGAGGGGACATTGATGTGGAAAATCTGCCGGATTATCTGATTGCGCGTCTGGGTAACCTATTGACCGGGGATGATGAGGAGGAGACCGGGGATGGCGCTTCGGAGAGAGATGAGGATAGTGAGGAAGAAGATGCAGGGGAGAATGATGGTGAAGAAACGGAAGATAATGCTATAGAGGGAACTGTGAGGGGATCGTCCGATTCCGGTACGGGGAGCACAGGTGGTCTGAATACAGCTGGCGGTTCTGCATCAGAGCCTGAGCCGGACACAGGTGCCGGGGTGGACGCGAATGTCGGGACAAAGTCGGATGCAGAGGATAATGCGAATGCCGGGACAAAGTCGGATGCAGAGGATAATGCGAACGCCGGTACGGAAGCGGATAGTGGAACAGAAGCGGATGCCGGTACGGAAGCGGATAGTGGAACAGAAGCGAATGCCGGTACGGAAGCGGATAGTGGAACAGAAGCGAATGCCGGGACAGAGTCGGATACCGGGACAGAGTCGGATAGTGGTACGGAAACAGATACGGGCACCGGGACGGTTGTTGCGCTGACATCGGATGATTTTACGGTAGATACGTCCGATCAGGTGTATACGGGAAGCGCTATAACACCGTCGGTAACTGTCAGCAATACGGATTTGACTTCCGCGGATTATACGGTATCTTACAGCGAAAACACGGAAGCCGGGACAGCGACGATTACGATCACGGGAACCGGAAGCTACACAGGGACGCTGACCTATACGTTTTCAATTACGAAGCAGTCAGTGGAGATACCGACCATTGAATCAACGGTTTATAATCCTGTCTTTGACAGTTGGTACAGTTAGAAAATCGCTCCAAGCCTTGAA
>JAJQAD010000210.1 GCA_021204005.1 Clostridiales bacterium | reverse complement strand
CAGGACTTATTTCCACCGGGAGTTGGGAGAGTGGAATTTAAAATTTCATTTTTCAGAATAGTGAAATAATAAAATCAGATATTGACCTTCTGCTCTTCCGTTGTTACAATAGTTATAACATTATTTCGACAGAGGCAAAGGCACCGCGTGAGACGAAAGTTTTTCGCAGCGCCTTTCTTTTTGTTGGAGCGGCAGTGCACAAAACAGGAGGGATGCGTTGTCTGTTCTGGCGCGATGAAGTGTGAGGCAGTGTATGTTCACTTGATTTATAAGGAGGAGATATATATGGCGGCATTTGAGAGAATTTTAAGCGGAAACACCGGACTGGATGAGATGCTGGACAATATCCGTTTGGGGGACAATGTGGTATGGCAAGTGACGACGCTGGAGGAATTTCAGTGTTTTGCGCTTCCCTTTGTGAAGCAGGCGATTGCCGACGGACGAAACCTGATTTATATGCGGTTCGGCAACCATGAACCGCTGCTCACTCCGCAGCAGGGACTGAAGATTTATGAATTTGATCCGAACGAGGGGTTTGAGACGTTTACGGTAAATATCCGCAGTCGGATCACGGAGGAAGGTTACGATGCTTTTTATGTTTTTGACAGCCTCTCCTCTCTGCAGTCGGTCTGGTATACGGATCTGATGATGGGGAATTTTTTCCGTGTGACCTGCCCCTATCTGTTTATTCTGGATACGGTAGCATATTTTCCGCTGCTGCGGGGGCGTCATTCCTACGACGCCGTGGCGAAAATCCGGGATACGACGCAGCTCCTTCTGGATGTGCATTCGGGAAACGGGAAGCTTTATCTGCAGCCGCTCAAGGTCTGGAACCGGAATCTGCCGGAGATGTTTCTTCCGCATATCTGCGATATGGAGACAGGAGAGTGCAGGACACTGCGCGGCGGCATTCCGCTGAGCAAGTATTATCAGCTTGTGGATGAAACCGAGGCGGAGAGCCAGGATCAGAATCTGGACAGCTACGACCGTTTCTTTGCCCTGGCGCGCCTGGAGTATAAGCACGGCACGTTCAGCAGAGAAACGGAAGATCAGATCATTGAGAGCACGATGACGAAGGATGCGCGCCTGCATGAGCGGATTCTGCAATATTTTAAGCCGAAGGATTATTTTAAGCTGCGGGATCGGATGGTGGGGAGCGGTGCGATCGGCGGGAAAGCCTGCGGGATGCTGCTTGCCAGGAGAATCGTCAGCACCCGCCTGCCGGAATATGCCTCGCACACGGAACCGCACGATTCGTTTTATATCGGCTCGGATGTCTTTTACACTTACATCGTATCCAACGATTGCTGGAAGATGCGGATCGCCCAGCGCACGAAGGAGGGATATTATTCGGAGGCGGAGCCCCTGCGGCAGGCGCTGCTGTCCGGAGAGTTTCCGGCGGATATCCGGGAAAAATTCCGTGCACTTCTGGAGTATTACAGCGGAAGTCCGATCATCGTGCGGTCGTCCAGTTTTCTGGAAGACGGATTTAACAACGCATTTGCAGGAAAATATGAGTCTGTATTCTGTGTAAATCAGGGGACGCCGGAGGAATGTCTGGAGGCTTTTGAAAATGCGGTGCGGACGGTTTATGCCAGCACGATGGATCTCTCGGCGCTGGAGTACCGTCGGCAGAGAGGCCTGGAAAACCAGGATGAACAGATGGCGGTGCTGGTACAGCGCGTATCCGGCGCATTCTGGGGTGATTATTACTTTCCGGCGGCGGCCGGCGTGGGCTACAGCCACAGCCTCTACCGAATGCGGAAGGATATGGATATGTCCGCCGGACTGCTCCGGATCGTGGCGGGGCTCGGCACCCGCGCAGTGGACCGCCCGGAGAACGATTATCCTCGCCTGGCCAGTCTGGATCGCCCGGAGGTGTCTCTATACGGTTCTGTGGCGGATAAACATCGCTATTCCCAGAGAAATATTGATGTTCTGGATGTGGCGGATAATCAGATAAAAACCCTTACCTTTGATTCCGTCATGGATCAGCTGCCTCTCTGGTATAAAAAGGCTGTGATGGAGCGGGATTATGAGGCGGAGGCTACGCTGAAGAGGCTGAACCGCTGGCGGCAGGTCTGGTTTGTTACCTGTCAGAAGCTGCTGGCGAACAGAGAATTTACCACTTATATGCAGAAAATATTGAAGGTTCTGGATGAAGTCTACGGAAACCCGGTGGATATCGAATACACGGTCAACATTGACGAGGAGGGCGAGTTCGTGGTCAACCTGGTGCAGTGCCGGCCTCTCTACACCGGCGCGGAGGGCGGGACTGTGCAGATTCCGGACATCGCGAGGGATGATACATTTTTTGAACTTAAGGATTCTTCCATGGGAGGCTCCAGGGAGATCAGGGTGGATGTGGTCGTGCAGATTGACCCGATCGGTTATTACGAATACCCTTATAATATGAAGCCGAAGGTAGCAGAGGCTTTGCGAAAGCTGAATCTCCATTACCGGGAGCAGGGAAAACAAATTCTGCTGATGACGCCCGGCCGGATCGGCACTTCATCTCCGGAGCTCGGCGTGCCGGTGACCTTTGCCGCTATATCGAACTGCTGCGGCATCTGTGAGGTCTCGGATAACAGGGCAGGGTACATGCCCGAGCTCAGCTACGGCAGTCATATGTTCCAGGATCTGGTGGAGGCGGACATTTTTTACAGTGCGGTCTGGAACGATCAGCGGACGCCGGTTTACGAGGAAAATTTTTTCGCAGGTCTGGAAAATCATTTTGCGGAGATCTGTCCGGATATGGAGTCGATGCTCGGGATGTTCCGCGTGGTGGAGCCGGAGGGTCTGTATTATTGGAATGATGCGAAGGCGGGGAGGACAGTGTGCGGATATAAAAAATCACCGGTTTCCTGAACGAAGCCGGTGATTTGGCGACAGATCCTTAGTACCGCTTTTATAGTTCACCCAGCAACTCAGCGATGGTGATTTGAAGATCCCCGTAAATACCTACCGTAATTGCCTGATGAAACGGAACGATCATCGGTGCTGCATCTTCTTCGTAGCGATAAATCGTAGAGCGTTCTTTGGCAGGGTCTACAATCCAGTATTCCCGCACGCCTGCATCGGAGTAAAGTGCATTTTTTGTGGAGTAATCCATCTTACGGCTGCCCGGAGAGACAATCTCCACAATAAAATCCGGAGCACCCTTACATCCTCTGGCAGTCAGTTTGTCAGGAGAACAGATAATGCTAATGTCAGGTTCTACATAAGTTTTGTCATTTGCATTCAGATCAACGGCAAATGGTGCCGGATAGACTTTGCATTCGCCGCCATGGCTGCGGATGTAATTTCTGAGTGTTGCGGATAGTTCCATAACAAGATCCTGGTGAATCCGGATCGGGGGCGCCATGTCATAAAGAATGCCATTGATCAGTTCAGCGCGCCGATTGTCCGGAAGATTCCAGTAATCTTCGGATGTACAGGTTTCACTTTTTAATAATGGCATGAGCATATCTCCTTTTGAAAATTTATGGGTTTCATGTAGTAGAAAAACAGCGGCAGAAAAAATCTTTCCGCCGCTGTTTGCCGTCCATGCCGCTGGCCGGACTCGAACCGGCACGGTGTTACCCGCTTGATTTTGAGTCAAGTGCGTCTGCCAATTCCGCCACAGCGGCATTGCCTGATCACTCAAGCCAGATTAGAATAGCACAGTTGGGGTGAAAATGCAAGGTGTTTTTCGCACATGATGTATCTTCTGTTTTTCGCACATGGTGTATCTTCAGCCTGCAGATGACGCAGAAATAGTTAAAATTTCACGGATTTTTCATAGAATTTGTTTTCTTAACCTTTACAATGTTCCGGAAAATGATTATACTATTCAAATATGCGGATTCTTGCATACTTGTTTTATAATTTTTTCGGGCGGGAACCTATCGTTATCTTCCGGAGATCTTTCCGGGGAGTCCGGTGAAGAATTTCAGGCCCGATTCCATATTTTCATATGAGGAGAGAGATAAAGTGAAAAACGGAATTGAGATCAGATGGCACGGCCGGGGCGGTCAGGGTGCCAAGACGGCGGCTCTGCTGTTGGCGGATGTCGCGTTTCAGACCGGGAAGCATGTACAGGGTTTCCCGGAATACGGTCCGGAGCGGATGGGCGCGCCGATCACGGCGTTCAATCGCATCAGTGAGGATGTGATCCGCGTCCACTCGAATATCTATGACCCGGATTTCGTGGCGGTTGTGGATGAGACACTTCTGCACACGGTGGATGTGACGGCCGGATTGAAGAAGGAGGGCGCAATCATTGTCAATACGGCGAAGACGTCGGAGGAGATCATGCCTCAGTTAAACGGTTATGAGGGCAGGGTCTATACGATTGACGCCAGGAAGATTTCCGAGGAAGCGCTGGGTAAGTATTTCCCTAACTCACCGATGCTGGCGGCGGTGGTCGCTGTGACGAAGGTGATGCCGCAGGATGTTTTTATGAATGAGATGCGCAGCTCCTACCAGCACAAGTTTGCGAAAAAGCCGGAAGTGATTGACGGAAACATGAAGGCGCTGCAGATGACTTTTGATGCGCTGGCGCAGCAGGGAGGAGAGTAGAATGAGAACAGATATTACGAAAATCAACGAAAAAACTCCCCACACCGGCATGACCGAGGGTATGCAGATTTTTGCCGCGGGCACATCGAAGCTGTTTAAGACCGGCGAGTGGAGAAACAATACTCCGGTTTATCTGGAGGACAAGTGCAAGCAGTGTCTGCTGTGCACACCGGTATGTCCGGACAGCAGCATTCCGGTGAAGGATGGGAAGCGGCTTCCTTTTGATCTGGATCACTGCAAAGGCTGCGGAATCTGCGCGGCGGTCTGCCCGTTCGGAGCAATTGTGATGAAGGAGGGTGTGGAATAATGGCGATCAAAGAGAGAATGTCGGGCAACGAGGCTGTTGCCTACGCAATCAGACAGATTAACCCGGATGTGATGCCGGCGTTTCCCATCACGCCGTCCACGGAGATTCCGCAGATGGTTTCTACTTACATAGCGAACGGAGAGATTGATACCGAGTTTATCCCGGTGGAGAGTGAGCACTCTGCCATGAGTGCCAGCATCGGGTCCGAGGCAGCGGGAGCGCGTACCCTGACTGCGACTTCCTCCGCAGGTCTGGCTTTGATGTGGGAGGAACTGCTGCTGGCGGCTTCCAACCGGATGCCGATCACCCTGGCGCTGGTGAACCGTACATTATCCGGCCCGATCAATATCAACTGTGATCACACAGACGGCATGGGCGCCCGCGATACCGGATGGATTCAGATTTATGCGGAAAATAACCAGGAAGTCTATGACAACATGCTTCAGGCTTACCGCATTGCGGAGCATAAGGACGTCCGCCTGCCGATCATGATCTGCCAGGATGGTTTTATCACCAGCCACGCGGTGGAGAATATTGAATTGATGGAGGACGAGCCGGTGAGAGCGTTTGTCGGCGAATATGAGCCGGAAGAGTATATGTTAAACCCCGGCAAGCCGGTTTCCGTGGGACCTTACTCCGTTTCCAATTATGTGATGGAGGGACGGAAAAACCAGCTGATCGCTCTGGAGAACGCCAAGCAGGTGATTCTGGATGTCGCGAAGGAATATGGGCAGATTTCCGGCAGAGAGTACGGGTTGTTTGAAGAATACAGAACTGCGGATGCGGATTACATCATGCTGATAATCGGTTCCGCGGCGGGCACTGCGAAGCAGGCGGTGGACGAGCTGCGGGAGGAAGGGAAAAAAGTCGGCGTTTTAAAGCTTCGCGTTTTCCGTCCGTTCCCGGCGGAGGAGATTGCGCAGGCGCTGAAAGGCTGCAAGGCTGTTGCAATTATGGACCGCTGCGAGAGCTACAACGGTCACGGCGGGCCTCTGGGTGCGGAGGTGACAGCCGGCCTGTACCGCAGCAAGATATATATCAGCACGACCAATTACATTTACGGTCTCGGCGGGCGCGATTTTACCACGGATGAGGCGAAGGATGTCTTTGCCGCCATGGAGGAGTCTATTGCTACCGGCAAAGAAATCGAGCAGTACCAGTATATCGGACTGAGAGCATAGGAGGTTTCGGAAATGGCTGAAAAATATAATTTTAAACAGGTTATGAGCAAGCCGGAACGTCTTGCTCCGGGACACAGGATGTGCGCCGGCTGCGGCGCGACCATCGCGGTCCGCGCGGTGCTCAGAGCACTTCACGAGGGAGATCAGGCGGTGATCGGCAACGCGACCGGGTGCCTGGAGGTTTCCTCCTTTATGTACCCTTACACATCCTGGGAGGACAGCTACATTCACAATGCGTTTGAAAATGCCGGTGCGACCTTAAGCGGTGTGGAGACAGCTTACCGCGCATTGAGAAAGCGCGGACGTCTGCCGGAGGATCAGACTTTTAAGTTTATCACATTCGGCGGAGACGGCGGTACATATGACATCGGTTTCCAGTCCCTCTCCGGGGCGATGGAGCGCGGACATGATATGGTCTATGTCTGCTATGATAACGGCGCTTATATGAATACCGGTATCCAGCGTTCCTCCGCGACGCCGCGGTTTGCGGATACCACCACCACGCCGGTTGGCACCCGGTCCAACGGCAAGATGCAGAGCCGCAAGGATCTGGCTTCCATCATCGCGGAGCACAATGTCGCTTACGTGGGACAGACCACCATGATCGGCAATTTTTCTGATATCCACAAAAAAGCGGAGAAAGCAATCTATACGGAAGGCGCCTCTTTCCTGAATGTCCTGACGCCCTGTCCCCGCGGCTGGCGCTACGAGACGGCGGATATCATGAAGATCTGCAAGCTTGCGGTGGAGACCTGCTACTGGCCGATGTTCGAGGTGGAGCACGGCAAGTGGAGATTGACCTATGAGCCGAAGAAAAAGCTGCCCATCGAGGATTTCCTTCGGGAGCAGGGGCGGTTTAAGCATCTCTTTAAACCGGGCAATGAAGACCTGATTGTCCAGTTCCAGGAGGAAGTGGATAAGAGATGGGAAGATCTGCAGTATAAATGTGCAAGATAACACTGTATTAATAAAAAAAAGGAACCTGATTTTTCATCCGTTGCAGTCGTGTCGGTGGGAATTCAGGTTTCTTTTTTCATGTCAGTGATTTTGACGGTCTTTTTTTCTGTGACGAGGATGTTTTTTTGGAAAAGCAGGTAAAAATTTTAGATTATTCTGTCGATCTTTGATAAGTAATTAACGAGTATTGACTTTCCTGTTGCGCATATGGTACTATAAATTTCAGATTTACATGTATACGGGAGGTAGCAAAAAATGATAACCTGGACACTGATTATTCCGGTCATTGCCGTGGTTGCCCTGCTGGTAGCTCTGGGGCTGGCTGCAAATGTGAAAAAGCAGTCGGAGGGCACTGACCGGATGAAGGAAATTTCTGCGGCAATCCATGAGGGCGCGCAGGCTTTCCTGTTTTCAGAATACAAGATTCTGATTATTTTCATTGTTGTAGTTTTTGTTGTGGTAGGATTTGCCATCGGCTGGCCTACGGCTATATGCTTTGTGATCGGCGCGTTTTTCTCGATCCTGGTCGGATATTTCGGCATGAGCGTGGCGACCAGGGCGAATGTCCGGACGGCAAACGCTGCTAAGGAAAAGGGCATGTCCGCAGCGCTTCCGATTGCGTTCCGCGGCGGAGCCGTGATGGGACTGTGTGTGGTCGGCCTCGGACTGCTGGGCGTAAGCCTGATTTATCTGATTACCGGTAATTCCTCTATTTTGTTTGGATTTTCACTCGGCGCTTCTTCTGTCGCGCTGTTTGCCCGTGTGGGCGGCGGTATTTATACGAAAGCTGCTGATGTCGGCGCTGACCTGGTCGGTAAGGTTGAAGCGGGTATCCCGGAGGATGACCCGAGAAACCCTGCGGTTATCGCGGATAATGTGGGTGATAACGTAGGCGATGTCGCCGGCATGGGCGCGGATCTGTTTGAATCTTATGTTGGTTCCGTGATTTCCGCGATTACGCTGGACCTGATTGCGTCCGGTATCTCCGGCTCACTCGGACAGATCGGCGGTGCTTTATATCCGCTTGTACTTGCCGCAGTGGGAATTGTTGCTTCTATTATCGGTATCTTCTTTGTTCGCGGTAAAGACGGCGGAGATCCGCAGAAAGCGCTGAATACGGGGAGCAATGTCGCGGATATTATTACAATCGTCCTGGCTATCGTTCTCAGCAAGCCGATGCTCGGCTCCTTTAAGCCCTGCGGCGCAATCATTGCCGGTCTGCTGGTCGGTATCCTGATCGGACGTATCACGGAATATTATACTTCGGATAAGCACAAACCGGTGCAGAAGATCGCGGAGCAGTCCGAGACCGGATCTGCGACGAATATCATCAGCGGTCTTGCGGTTGGTATGAATTCCTGCACCTGGCCGATCATCCTGATCGCGGTAGGTATCTTTGTTGCTTATCAGTTCAGCGGTGTGTACGGCATTGCTCTGGCGGCGGTCGGCATGCTCGCCACGACAGGCAGCACGGTTGCCGTGGACGCATATGGTCCGATCGCAGATAATGCTGGCGGTATCGCCGAGATGTCCGGACTGGATGAGAGTGTCCGTGAGATCACAGATTCCCTGGATTCTGTCGGAAATACCACGGCGGCTATCGGCAAAGGTTTTGCTATCGGTTCCGCGGCTCTGACAGCGTTGTCTCTCTTTGTTTCCTATGCGGAGGCGGTGGAGCTTTCCTCCATCGATCTGCTGGTTCCGACCGTAATCGTTGGGCTGTTTATTGGCGCGATGCTGCCGTTCCTTTTCTCTGCCATCACAATGGAAGCAGTTTCCAAAGCTGCTTACAAGATGATTGAGGAGGTCCGCAGACAGTTCAGAGCGGATCCGGGTATCCTGGAGGGGACAAGCAAGCCGGATTATAAGACATGTATCGGTATTTCCACGCAGGCATCCCTGAAAGAAATGATTGTTCCCGGTGTGATTGCGATTGTCGTTCCGATCATCGTTGGTATCCTTTTAGGGCCGGCGGCTCTCGGCGGATTGCTGGCTGGCGCCCTTGTTACCGGCGTTATGATGGCCATTTTTATGGCGAACTCCGGCGGTGCCTGGGATAATGCTAAGAAATATATTGAGAGCGGTCACCATGGCGGCAAAGGCAGTGAGCCCCACAAAGCGGCTGTTGTCGGCGATACTGTTGGCGATCCGTTCAAGGATACATCGGGACCTTCCATCAATATTCTGATCAAGTTGATGACGATTGTGTCTCTGGTATTTGCACCGATCTTCCTTTCCATCGGAGGGTTGCTGTAGAGGATTTGACATGACGGTACATACACGGTACATACCGGTTAGTTGATCGGATGATATTGGTTGATAAGATTCTATTTATTGTACAGAAGCTGGCTTTGATTCATTACAGATTTTTACATATTTTATGTGATTGCTATATGTGAGAAGAGATATAAAAAGAGGGGCTGCCCGGTAGAAACTGCCGGGCGGCTTTTATGCATGCGTGGCGGAAAGCCGTAAATAGTAGGAAAATGTTCCAAAATAATATCTATATAGATATAGAATAAGCTCGAATAATAGTTTATAATAGTTTCATAGAGAGAATATTTTTGAGTATGAATAGAAAAAAACTGGTGACTACAAATTATACTGTCCGCATTGGCTTACAAGCCCATGTCAGATGTGCGCTTGTTTCCGATCTGCATGACCGGGAACCATCCATGGTTCTGGAAGTACTTCGCAGGGAAAAACCGGATCTGATTCTGGCAGCGGGAGATCTGATGGAAAGGCATGAGGAAGGCGAGAGCGAGTGGACAGCGGAGCAGATGGATGCTTGGCAGGGAATATCAAGGCGCCACAGTGTGATTACAAAGACAATCAAATTTCTTGACGGGTCGCTGTTATCCGGGAGGGATGAGAGAAAAAATGGGATGAAGCGCATGGCCGCCGCTTTTTAAAGGAGGCGGGAGAGATCGCTCCTGTGGTTGCCGGAATGGGAAACCATGAGTGGTATTACCTGCCGGAGGATTACGCGGCGGCGAAGTCCGGCCGCGTGATTATGCTGGATAACCGGGATTGTGAGTTGGAAATCAAAGGACAGATATTCCGGATCGGAGCGTTGTCTACCAGATATGACCTTGCTTGGCTTTCTGCATTTGCTGATGCGCAGCCGACCGGGGAAAGCCTGGGGTGCGATTCCCTGTTTCCCAATGGCACCGGTTCCGCATCGTCTGCAACGCCGAAGATACTGATCTGTCACCATCCGGATTACTATATCAGATATATTAAGGGGACTGCGCGGGATACCTTTGATCTGGTCGTGGCGGGACATACGCATGGCGGGCAGTGGCGGGTTTTCAGCGCAGGCGGGAAAAAGCGGGGAATACCGGTTTTTGCGCCGGGGCAGGGATTGTTCCCGAAGTATGCGTATGGAAGATATGGAAAAATGATTGTCAGCTCCGGTGTTTCAAATACGACAGAGATTCCGAGGTTTGGGAATCCGTGCGAAGTGGTGATGCTGCAGCTGGATTAAAAAGTGTAAAAATGACCTGGAACAGTGGTGAGGAAATAATATGAGTTTAAAAAAATACAGATATATTTTCTGGGATCTGGATGGCACGATCGTCAATACTTATGAGGGGGTATCAAAATCTGTACAGTATGCTCTGGAGCCATATGGAATGCAGATCGAGGGGAAAGAGAATCTTCGTCGGTTTATCGGTCCACCCTTAAGGGAATCCTTTCCGAAGTACGCCGGCATTCCGCAGGAACAGGTGGAGGAAGCGGTCGCGCGCTATCGGGAACGGTACAATCCCATCGGTGTTTTTGAGTGTGAGCTTTTCCCGGGAGTAAAAGAGGCCATGCAGCGCTTTCGCGAGGCGGGACTGGTCCAGGTGCTGACATCCTCCAAACTGGAGGAGAGGTGCAGAGACATCCTGAATAAATTCGAACTGACGGAATATCTGGATGAGATTGTGGGGGCAAGCCAGGATGGAAGAATTGACTCCAAAATTGAGGTGCTGCAGGAGGCGTTTCGGCGTCTCTCCGTGTCATATCCGGAAAAAGAAGCTTCTGATTCTCTGCAATTTCGAAATTGTGAGGCGGGCGTTTTGTGTTGCCCGGACAATTCCGGGTTTCGGAAAGAAGATACTGTTCTGATTGGGGATACAAAGTATGACGCGGATGGTGCGGGGGAAGCAGGGATTGACTGCATCGGCGTATCCTATGGATTCGGGACACGGGAGGAACTTCTGGAGCATGGGGCGATCGCGGTGTTTGACGATTTAGATGTATTGGCTGATGAGTTAATATAATTATTAAATTTGCGTACAATGATTCCTTGCCGTACAATGAATTTATGTGTTATTTTAAATGATAAGAAAACACAGTTTGAAGGAGTTTTATATGCCGGCTTTATCTATGTTTTTTGGAATAATTGTACGAATGCAAAGTGAAAAAGGCGGGAAACACAATATTCCGCATATTCATGCAATTTATGGTGACAATGAGATGGTGGTTTCGCTGGATGGGAATATCTTAGAAGGACAGTTTCCGAATAAACAGACGAAATTGCTAATGGCCTGGATGGCAATTCATGAAGATGAGTTGGTAGCGAATTGGGAATTGCTTCAAAAAGGTGATGGATATTTTAAAATAGACCCGCTTCGCTGATGAGAGGAGAATTTTTATGCTGAGACCAACTGCAGTTCGTGTGGAAACAATATGCGCCTATCAGATACTTGTAGAATTTGATAATGGAGAAAAAAAATGTTTTGATGTTGAACCTTATATCAAGGGAGAATGGTATGGGAAGTTAAAGGCTTATGAGTATTTCAGGCGGGTAACCACAGACGGGTTTACTGTTGTCTGGCCGGAGGGGCAGGATATATGTCCGGATGAGTTATATGATTATGGAAAACTGGTATCATAAGGTTTATGAATATATGAGAAAACAGATTTTTTGGTAACGCCATATCATTGAATTGTGCGAAGATGTGGTTGATTAATGAGAAAATATAGTAAAATGTCAGAAAATAGATTTGCCGCGCATAGAACATACAAATAATCTGACAATTCGGCAAATATTTCTACTTTACAAAGCCGAAAAACTGTTGTATAGTGGTTTTCAGCAAGTCAAAGGAGACTGTTCCCGCGGGGGAATAGTCTTTTTTCTTACCATAAAACTGTATTTGGATGACATGGTAGGGAAATCAGTTTTGCTGTGACAATGCAGCGAATCAATCAGAGAGCTACATAGAAAGGAATTGAGCGATGGAAAATTTTCAGATGAATGAATCCAATGCGCATCCGGCAGGTATGTATGATCCCCGCTTTGAGCATGACAACTGCGGCATCGGCGCGGTGGTGAACATCAAGGGTATCAAGACGCATCAGACCGTGGAGAACGCATTGAAGATTGTGGAGAACTTAAAGCACCGCGCAGGAAAGGATGCTGAGGGCAAGACCGGCGACGGCGTGGGTATTCTTTTGCAGATTTCCCATAAGTTTTTCAGCAAGACGATGGCGGCGCAGGGGATTGACCTCGGCGGAGAGAGAGATTACGGCATCGGTATGTTTTTTTTCCCGCAGGATGAGTTAAAGCGCAATCAGGCGAAGAAAATGTTTGAGGTGATCGCGGAGCGCGAGGGGTTGGAGTTTCTGGCCTGGCGCGAGGTGCCGATCAATCCTTCGGTAATCGGAAAGAAAGCTCTGGACTGTATGCCCTATATCATGCAGGCATTTATCAAACGGCCGGACGGTGTGGAGAAGGGACTTGATTTTGACCGGAAGCTCTATGTGGCGCGGCGGATTTTCGAGCAGTCCAATGATAATACCTATGTAGTGTCCTTATCGAGCCGGACGATTGTATATAAGGGTATGTTTCTGGTGAATGAATTGCGGTTGTTTTTTGACGATCTGCAGGATGAGGATTATGAGTCAGCCATCGCCACCGTACACTCCCGCTTTTCTACCAACACGAATCCGAGTTGGGAACGCGCGCATCCGAACCGCTTTA
>JAJQAD010000058.1 GCA_021204005.1 Clostridiales bacterium | reverse complement strand
GTGGACAGCGGCAGCGTCGCGGTTCCGCTGGATGTATCTCTTCCGGCTGATGAGCTGTGTGACCTGATTGACCGGGCGGATGCGGAAGTATTTGTTTTTGATGAGCTCCGCAGTGATGCGGCGGCGATGGCCAAAGAGAAATGTCCGAAATTAAAATATCTGATCTCCATGCAGAAAGAGAACAGCGATGCGGAAATCCTTTCTTTTGACCGGCTGTTGGAAGAAAACGCCGGAGAATGGGATTTTTCCCCGGAACCGGACGATCTGTGTACGATCATGTTCACTTCCGGAACCACGGGAAAGAGCAAGGGCGTTATGCTCACCCAGCGCAATCTGGCGAACAATGCCACCTGCCTGGATATGAAGATCAAAGAGCGGACGGTGATTCTCTCCGTCCTTCCGATTCACCATGCCTACTGCCTGAGTATGGATATTTTAAAAGCCATATCCCTGGGCAGCATTATCTGCATCAACGATTCCCTGCTGCGGGTGGCGAAGAATATCAAGCTGTTTAAGCCGGAGATGATTCTGATGGTTCCTCTGATGATCGAGACCATGGCGAAAAAACTGGAGGATTCGCCGCCGCTTCCCCCGCAGATCGTCAAGGGAATGGTGTTCGGCAAGCAGTTCCATACGATCTGCAGCGGCGGAGCTTACTTAAACCCGGCGTATATTGATCTGTTTGAAAAGTACGGAATCACGATTCTGCAGGGCTACGGAATGACCGAGTGCGCTCCTGTGATCAGCACGACGGTGAGCTGGAATATCAATAAGGAAGCGGTCGGCCAGCTGCTTCCGAACTGCGAGGCGAAGACCGTGGACGGCGAGATCTGGGTGCGAGGCAGCAGTGTGATGCTGGGCTATTATCACATGCCGCAGGAGACCGCGGAGGCGTTGGAGGACGGTTGGCTGAAGACCGGTGATCTGGGCTATGTGGATGAGAACAGTTTCCTGTTCCTGACCGGGCGGAAGAAGAATCTGATCATTACCAAAAACGGCGAGAATGTCTCCCCGGAGGAGCTGGAAAATAAAATCAGCGGGCACCGTCTGGTTCAGGAGATTCTGGTTCGGGAAAAGGATGGACTGATCGAGGCGGAGATCTATCCCGATTATGATTATGCGAAAAAGAAGCGAATCAAGGATATCCCGGCTGCCCTTCAGGAGATCATCGATGATTACAATAAGGGGACTCCGGCGCACAGGAAGGTGTACGGGCTGAAAGTCCGGGAGACGGAGTTTGAGAAGACGACATCGAGGAAAATAAAGAGGACGCAGAACTAGCGCCCTCTTCTCTTTCCTTATAGGGAAGTTCGTCCTATGAAACCAAAATTATTCCGCGAAGATGCACATTCACGCGACCTCGATGCAAACTTCCTTTGATTCGCAGCCTTCTGCTTCAAAGCGCACGTTTATCGTACCCGGGGTTGTCTCTGCGCGGATGACAGCCATCACATATCCGTCAAAGGTTTTCCATATATTGTCATCATAACTGCCGAGGGCACGCGGGCCCGCGCTGCCGAATCCCTGTAAGGTTCCGGCGCCTTCCACAGTCACCTTTATGTCCCGCTGTGCGAAGAGATTATCCGTGCCGTCCGTATCGGTCAGCTTTGCGGTGATAAACGCCAGATCCTCCCCACCCGCAGCAAGCGTCTGAGTCTCGCATTCCACGGAAAGAACAACGTCCTCTCTGGCCGTTCTGAGGGAGAATCTTCCGGTTTCCTGTCCCGCTGTGTAGCTGACGGCCAGGAGCTCCCCCGGTTCATAAGTAATCTCATACCCGGCAATGAATCCGTTTGCCTCCCCGGCAGGCTTCCTCCCGAGAGACATACCGTTTAAGAACAGCTCTACCTCCGCTGCCTCACTGTACACATCCACATTCGCGGGTTTTCCCTCATATCCGGGCCACGTCCAGCTAGCCACATTATCTTTCCACATCCACGGGGTCTGAGAGTGGGGCAGGCCATATTTATCTACCCGTTCTACCGCCACATACGGTTCTTTTCGGAGCCCATAGACAATCTCTCTGAGATAACTGATCGGTCTCCGGTAGCCGATGAGGTTGATATCTCCGATATATGCGACCCGATCCGGGAACGCGCCGTTAAAATTCTGGGTGCCGTCATAATAGAATGTTCCGCATCCGGCTTCCCCGAGATAATCGTAGCCCGTCCAGGTATAATCGCCGAGCACATGATCATTATTTTTCACAATATCCCACAGTCTTACAATATCAGCCGGGAAGGTCTCGGTGCCGACAACCGGTTTGTTGGGGTGAAGTTCCTTTTCCAGTACATGCCGTCCGGTCAGATAATTCAATCCTGTGATATCCATAGCCTGACATGATTCCTCCAGCGTCTGGGTCATCAGCGGATGGCAGGCTACCATGTCTGCAGCTTTGCCCGACATCAGAGCCATCATACTGTTTAAGGCGTTTGCGCCTTCCTTATCCTGCCGGTTGTTTCCTTCGGACGACAGGTTCTCCGGACGGAAGCTGGTCATGATATCTCTGGTGATGGTATTCATCCGTTCTCCGGCTGCGAGCATACCGTTGATCGCGTTTGTTGTGTATCTGGAAGGATCCAGTGCATGGAAACGGTTGCAGATCCGGCGGTTGATCTACGCGCCCCTGGCGGTTCCCGCTTCAGGAATCTCGTTCCCGGCAGAATAAAGGATCACAGACGGATGGTTAAAATCCTTATTTACCATGCGTTCTATTTCCGTGTCCACACAGTCTGAAAAGTTCAGGGCGAAATCATTCGGGTTTTTGTGAGTGGTCCACATGTCAGTCAGCTCGTCCATGACGAGCATCCCGTATTTGCCGCAGGCATTCAGCATGGCCTTACTCATGGGGTGATGTGAGCTGCGGATGCTGTTGAAACCGGCTTCCTTCAACTGCCGGCAGCGTCTTTCCTCCGCTTTTTCAAAGGTTGCCGCGCCAATCACGCCGTTGTCGTGATGAATGCAGGTCCCTCTTAACTTTACCGGGTTCCCGTTGATTCTCAGACCGCGCTGCGCGTCCAGTTCCAGCTTCCGGATGCCAAAGTGTTCCCTTGTCTCATCCAGAAGCTCCGCATCGTCATAAAGCCTTACCACGCACTCATACAGATTCGGCGAATCCGGGCTCCAGAGCGCTGCATGGTCAACACAGATGGTCTGGCGCACCGTCTCATCCTCCCTGCCATACATCGTTACGCTGAGAGTGTCAGTTCCTGCCGGTTGGCCTTCCCATAATAATGTGGTCTCAACGGTGATCTTTTTTTTCTGTCTGGATATATTTCTGATGTCGGTGGCAACCTCTACCGCGGAGGCATCCTGTGCCACGGAAGGAGTCTGAATCCGCACGCCGTCAGCCGGAATATGAATCTCTGCTCCGATCAGAAGATTGACATTCCGGTAAATGCCGCTTCCAGAGTACCATCGTGAATTTTTCTCTGCCGCGTTATCTGCGATCACGAGGATTTCATTTTCCTGTCCGTATTCCAGATATTTATCCAGTACAACATAGAAACCGGAATACCCGTACAGCTGTGTGGCGGCGAGATCTCCGTTCACGTAGACCATGGAGGTAGCATAAACCCCCTCAAATTCGAGCATCACGGTTTTATGCTGCCATTCCGTCGGCGCATACAGTTTCTTGATGTAGGTGTAGAGACCTCCGGGATAATACCCGGTCTGTGTTCCGTTTCCGGTGTCGGGGGTACGTTCCTCGTGTACCATTGCGTCGTGAGGCAGTGAAATTGTCTCATATTCTGTCTCACTTCCGTCTGTAAGTGACGACATTAACGGCGGCGATTCTTTTGTAAACAGCCACTCCCGGTTCAGTTTTTCTCGAATCATATCATCGCGCTCCTTTTTTAAATTTTCTGAAATGTGTGTTTGACGGTCTGTTTTGTACTTTTCGATAATCTTAACATAAAAAGAGATATTTGTCATATCATATCAGCAATATACTGGCGATAATTCCGGCGAGTGTGGCGACGAGGGCTCCGGCCAGCGTCCACCTTGTCTTTTTGATTTTTACGGTCATAAAATAGACGCTCATCGTGTAAAAGATGGTCTCGCTGCTGCTCATCATGACGGATGCGATGAGGCCGAGGCGGGAATCCGTCCCATATTGCTGATAAATGTCGATGAGAAGGCTTAAGGCGGCCGAGGAAGAAAACATTCGTACCACAGTGAGCGGAACCAGCTGGGAAGGGAAACCGAACCGCTCTGTTATCGCACCGAGGAGCGATGCAATCCAGTCCAGAAATCCGGATGCGCGGAGGATGCCGACCGCCACCATAAGCCCGGCCAGGGTCGGTAGAATTTCCGCGGCGGTTTTTAAACCGTCTTTCGCGCCGCTGACAAAGTCAGTGTATACTTTTTGTCTGGCCAGCAATCCTGCGGTGACGATCACTGCAATCAGAATCGGGATGATCAGGTCGGAGAGAGTCCATAATATTTGCTGCATAGTAATCTCCTTACACTCCGCGCTTCCTGTCCAGATAAGACATGATTTTGATGAAAACGATGCCGGCGGCGGTGGAAGCTGTCGTAGCCAGAATTGCGGCGCCGATGATCCCGGAAGGATTCGGGGAACCGTACTGACTTCGGTAGGCGATGGTAGTCACCGGGATCAGCTGGACGGAGGAAATGTTCAGGACGAGAAAGGCGCACATTTCTGTGGAGGCGGATTTCTCTCTCGCTGATGGACCCTGTATTTTTTTTGATTTCGTTTGTGGGGAGAGTTTTTCGGATGCTTTTTTGGTTTTCGAGGAGGAATTTTTTATGAAGCAGTTTTGAGGAACATGATTCATGGTGAACTCATCCTCCAGCTCCGCCAGATCTTTCATCGCCTGTATTCCCGCCGGAGTGGCCGCCCATCCGAGACCGAAAAAGTTTGCGATACAGTTGGCGGCGATGGAACTCATGGCGGGGTGATTTTTCGGAATGCGCGGGAAGAGAAAATGCAGGAGGGGATAGATTTTGTCGGTAGCTTTTCGCATAATTCCCGCGTGCTCGGCAATCCGCATCAATCCGACCCAGAGGGCCAGAACGCCCGCCATCGTAATGCAAAGAGAAACCGCTTCCTGCGCGGAATCCAGGGCGGCCTCCGTCACGGCGGGAAGGTTCCCGGTGAAAGAGGCGTAGAGAATGCCGGTTAATATCATAAGAGCCCAGAGGTAATTCAGCATAGGTAGTCTCCGAAAGAAGGTCATTAAATGCTATGCACGCTGTTCGGAAGATAGAACCTTGCTATTTTCGACAGGTATTTTATTTTGCCGGCAGATTATTGAATTAGTATTGCCGTTTTTTGCCATGCAGCTGTTTCCAGCTATTGCGTCGGCCAGTCTAGAACATGGATTGCCCGGTTAATCTTCTGTTATAAATGCATATTTCTAGTGATCCTGCCGGGTGAGGTAAAAATGCGTGCCGGGCTCGGCGGTGCACTGTCTGTCGTTATGATGGCACTTATGGTCATTATGATTCTGATTACAAATACGCTGAGTAAAAGATTTCAGAAAGGGGTGCGCGGGTAATGAAGAAAAAATCAATCGGCTCCATGATTCTGATGATTGTTATTATGATCTATCTGCTGATTCCTCTGGCAGTATCTTTTATCTATTCTGTTTTCCGGAAGTGGAGCAATATTTTACCAGAGGGATTTCATCTGGGAAATTATCTTTCACTGTTTACGGACGCGGAGTTCCTGGCATCCGTTGGGCGTTCGGTGATTATGTGTGTGATCCCCATTGTTCTGACTATTGTCATTGTGCTTCTGGCGTTGTTTGTGACGGTGATTTATTTCCCGAAACTGGAAAAATATGTTCAGATTATCTGTATGATTCCGTATACGATTCAGGGAATCATTTTATCCGTCAGTATTCTGTCTCTGTATGTGGGAAGCAATACTTTTTTAAGCAAGCGGATGGTGATGCTGATGGGTGCGTACTGTATCGTAATTCTTCCGTTTATTTATCAGGGAATCCGTAACGGCATGCGGGCGGTGAATATGCCGACACTGATTGAAGCGGCGGAGATGCTGGGTGCGTCAAAAATTTATGCGTTTTTTAAAATCATCGTGCCGAATATTCTCTCCGCAATTATCGTGTCGTCCCTGCTTGCGGTCGGAATTATATTCGGAGATTATGTGCTGATCCGGAATCTGTTGGGAACGTCTTCTCCGAATATGCAGATCTACCTGTATCAGACGATGAAGAGCGACAGTACGAAAGCGAGTGCCGTCTTCGTTGTAATCATGATGGTGACATTTGTGATTACAGCCGTTGTGTTGTATATGAGGAGCCGCGAGGCAAAAAGTAAGGTATCTGAAAAGTAAAGGAGTATTGACTCATGGCATATATTCAATTTGATCATATTGTCAAAAGTTTTGGCGATCATGTCGTGTTAAAGGATATTAATCTGGAAGTGGAAAAAGGACAGCTGGTTACGCTTCTTGGCGGTTCGGGATGCGGGAAAAGCACATTACTGCGCTGTCTGGCCGGTTTGGAGACGGTGACATCGGGGCGTGTTTTGCTGGATGGAAAAGACATTACCAATGTAAACCCGAGAGACCGCGACATAGGCATGGTCTTTCAGCAGTATAGTCTTTTCCCGAATATGGACGTTGCGCAGAACGTCGCATTTGGATTAAAAATGAAAAAGGTCCCGAAAAATGAGATTGACGAAAAGGTAAAAGAGATGGTTGATATTGTCGGACTTTCGGATCATCTTCATCACTATCCTTCGGAAATGTCCGGAGGCCAGCAGCAGAGAGCGGCACTGGCCAGAGCGATGGTCAGTAATCCGAAAGTATTGCTTCTCGATGAGCCGTTATCAGCGATTGACGCGTTGCTTCGCCATTCCCTGCAGGTCGAAATACGCAGGATACAACGGGAACTGGATATGACGGCGATTTTTGTCACCCATGATCAGGATGAGGCGATGGTCATGTCGGATGTTATCCATCTGATGTACGAGGGGCAGATTGAACAGTCCGCTGCACCGACGCAGATGTATACCGAACCGAAGACCCGATTTGCCGCATCGTTCATTGGCCATTATAATGTGATTCCGACAAATCAGTTTGCAAAGATAACCGGACTCTCCGGTGATGGTACGGATGTCGCATTCCGACCGGAGGTCGTTGAAATTGATACCAGGCCGGTGGAGCGTGAGGGATATGTGACATTCAAAGGGCAGATTGAAGACAGTCTTCCGCACGGTAATGTGCTTCGTTATAATGTAATCTGCGGGGAAACGCCAGTTGATGTTGATGTCTTATTCAAGAAAGCGACGGTGATTCCCACGCAGTCAGATGTTTATCTGAGTATCCGCGGCGAGGATTGCATTTACCTTTGATATGGGATAATTACCTGTGCCTGCCGCCGCGATTTGAGCTATAATATGAAATATAATTACAGCGCAGTGCAAATGGAGGATTTTATCGATGATTAAAAATATAGCGCATCGGGGATTTTCCGGCAGATATCCGGAAAATACCATACTGGCGTTTCGGAAAGCGATGGAGGAAGGGGCGGACGGCATAGAACTCGATGTTCATCTGACGCGGGATGGAGTTCCGGTCATCATTCACGATGAACGCCTGGATCGGACGACAAACGGAACGGGTTTTGTGAAAGATCAGACGCTCGCACAGCTTCGCGTGCTTGATGCGGGGAGCGCGATCGGATCGGACAACGGGAGGATTCCTACTCTCGAAGAGTACCTTTATCTGGTAAGAGATGCGGGTATCCTGACAAATATCGAGTTAAAGACGGATGATATTCCCTATCCCGGGATTGAGCAGAAAGTGATTACTCTGCTGAAGGTATTTGATCTCGTTGATCGTGTGATTATTTCTTCTTTTAACTATGAGACCGTCCTTCGTACGAAGTCTGCTTTGCCGGAAGTACGGTGCGGATTTCTGACGGAGAGATGGCGTCCGGAGGTGATTCCTGATCTTACTGCTGCAGGTATCGAATATCTTCATCCCTGGTACGGATGTGTAACGCCGGAGCGCATGGCGGAAGCGAAAGACTGCGGTATCGGTGTGAATACCTGGACGGTGAATGAGGAAGCGGATATCCGGGAGATGCTCCGGATGGGAGTGGATGCGGTTATCACAAATTATCCTGACCGGGTCAACCGGGTAAAGAACGAACTGTGTGGAGATTGATTATGCTTCGTGGCACTTGGAATTCATCATAACCCAAGCGGTACATTCCCATATGTAAGTCGCTGATAAACGACGTAAGAATGTTGGTATTGGAATGAGCCTCTAGGGCGATGGCGCTTACAGAACGATAGCATGTCAGCAGAAAAAGAAGCTTTTTTGTCTTTTGAAAATATCAGGATTGTCCGAGATAAAGTGGATGATAGATTGTTATACTGTTATTAATGAAACGAGGATAACCGATAGAAAAGAGTAAGGAGCAATGATGTAATATGAAATACAGTTTAATGTCGTTTATGGTAGATGAAGAATTAAAGCATACAAAACCTAATTTTATTTTGACCAGTATTCTTCGTAGCTGCGGAGTAAATGAAATTCCGAGTGATGTAGAAAAAGTATATGAGATGCTCAATTCATTTGGAATTCCTATGAAAAACGGAAGCGCAAGTTTTGAAGATCTGGTTCGTTTTACAAAAGAACAGGGATTTTCCGGCCTTGATATGATGTATTTCCAGATGGAATTGCCGGGGAGTGAAATGAGAGAAATACTTGAGCGTTATCAGGTTGTTCTATCTGCAGTTAATATTATCATTCCGTTTTCGGAAGCAGATTGTCCGGAGGCGTTGGAAGGTATGTTCCAGGCTGCATGCAAAGCAATTGATCATGCGGCAGAAGCCGGGGCAAAAAATATTTTATTTATGCCGGCAGGGTATGTACGCACCGAAGGAGTTACAAGAGAAAACACATATCAGAATATTGTAGAAGGGCTTCGCAAAGTGCTGAAATATGGAAAGGAAAAGGACCTTTGCATTGGAACAGAGACACTGGAATGCAGTGCCGTACCTTATTGTAGCTGTGCGGAAATGCAACGGGTGTTTGATGCGGTTCCGGGGCTTCGTTATATTCATGATACCGGAAATCCGCTGGTGGCAAATGAAGATCCGATTGCAATGTATGAAATGCTTCGGGATAAAGTGATGAGTGTTCATTTTAAGGACCTGGGTTATGGGGAGGCCGGACCGAATACATACCGTTGTATGGACGGAAAAATAATGAAGAGTGTTCCGTTTGGAAGTGGAGAAGTTGATTTTCGCGAGCACTTGCGCCGGCTAAAAAAAGACGGGTTTGATGGATATATTACCCTGGAAGGCGGAATTCCGGCTAAGGATAAATGGGAAGAAGCGATTGCAGCGATGAAATACTTCCAGGAAATGGAAAAAAGTTTATAAGGATTATGTGGTGTGTACTTACGTGACAGGAGTAGTTGCATAATCCTTTCATGTCCGGGTCTGCTTATGCAGATCCGGTTTTTCCTTTACATAAAACTCTTAATCTACCATGAAAAAAGGAAAATGGTTATAAGGGTCATGTCCAAAGTTGTGATGTTTTTGCAATATAATCAGTGTTTCCTGTGGTGATAACCTGAACCCATCACGGATGCTCAGATCGGCAGCTGATTCGCTGGTAAGCTTTTCCTGAGAAAGTTTGGTATCCTGCGGAGGCGCTTGCATGCGATATTCTTTAGGTGTCATATGGTATATAGATTTAAATGTTTTATTTAAGTATTTTGGATCGGAAAAACCGCTTTCGAGGCAAATATCGATCAAACTCATATTGGTCTGCCGAAGCAGGCGGCCGGCGTGAATCGCACGAATTTCATTCAGATAATCCTGAAATGACAGATGCATATACTTTTTGAAAAAGTGAGAGAGATAGGATGTTGTGAACTGCATCTTATCTGCAATTGTTTGCAAGAGCAGTTTCTGCGTATAGTTCTCATGTATATAAGACAAAATTTTATCCATTTTGTGTTTAGTGCTTGATCGGGATATAACCTCGTCATTGCTTAAAAGGTCGTGCGGTACTAGTGAAACTAAGATATTTGTAATACAATTTAGCGCACTCATGCACCGAAGCTCAAAACCATATTTTTTCTCTGAAAAGTGATAGCCGAGATAAAAGACAGATTCTTTTAATATATCCATAGCTTCTTTGGGCATAGAGTGCGTCAAATCCGCTTCGGTAAAGAATATGTTTTTGATATCAGGAAAATATTCGTAGCAGAAAATCGGGCTGAATTGTAACAGAAGAAGCTGGCAGCGATCATCCAAAGCATAACAGGAGTGGGGTGTGTTTTGAGAGAAAAGAATGCAATCACCCGGCTTCATTTCATAGGTACCTGATTCGGATATGATTTCTAAGCGGTTTTCCAGGACAATTAGCAGCTCAATATCGGAGTGAGCGTGCATGTGACAAAATGAGAACTCCTGCACCTCAAAATGAACATAGTTGATGGTATTGTGAACCACCAGTTCATGTTCTTTGATTGCGGTTATGGCCTGCTTCGTATTATCTTTCATATTTATATTCCCCTTTTGCAAATAGTCAGGCGGGTTTTTGCGACACCCAGAGGGTACTCTGCCTGCTTTTCTTCTTAATACGGTTCAATTTACACATATCGCTATTATACCAGAAAAAGTCGAAAAGAACACCGAAAAGTCAGGTTTTAATATCCGAATTGTCTTAGAATTTATGATTCATGTAAACTAAAATTATCATACATAATAAAAAACGATTTGTAGCCGGCAGATAAATCGTAGCAAAAGTTAAATGAGGAGGTTCTAAATGGAAGGGACAACACAAAGCACAACAAACATAAAACTTGGTTTCGGCAAGCAAATCGGGTATGGATTCGGAGAATTTGCGGGTCAGTTTTTCTATTCGTTTTGGAGTTCATATTTATCTGTTTATTACACAGATGTAGTAGGAATTGCACCGATTGTAGTCAGCATTATTTTCATGGTTGCGAGAGTTTGGGATGCGGTTAATGATCCGGTTCTTGGGAAAGTTGCCGATAGTCACAAACATAAAAGACTGGGTCGGTACAGACCATGGATTGTATTTGGCGTACCGGTACTGGCGGTATTAAGTATTCTTATGTTCCATGTGCCGAATTTAGATTCATCACAGTTGAAAATTGCATATATAACAATTACATACATCCTTGCAGGAATGGCATTTACTGCAGTAAATATTCCATACATGGGTATGCAGTCTACATTGACAACTAACATTAAATCAAGAATTGATCTTTCCAGTATGAAGAGTACATTCACCTGTGTTGGAACAATTGTTGTAAATCTTATCTGTATGCCGATTATTTTATTCTTCAGTGGTGCAGAAACTGCAAACGGAAGAGGATATTTTCTGGCAACAATAGTATTTACTCTGATTGGAGCTGTTCTGTACTACATTACAGTAGCAGCTACAAAAGAGGTATACTACCCGGAAAAGTCTACGGTTGATGTTGATTTTAAGACAATTCTGCGGTATTTGTTTACCAACAAACAGCTGATAGTTGTTATCTTTGGAATCTTCTTTAGTATGTTAAGCATGTTTTCACGCCTGGGTGTAGCCGTTTACTATTACATTTATTGTATGAACAAACCTGGAATGATTGGAATCCTGATGATTCTTCCACCGTTGGCAGGTATTCTTCCAACCTATCTGGTACCAAAATTAAATGTTTCCAGAAGAGCATTAGTTTATGTATCAATATTGGGAAGAGCGGTCGCATTGTTTGGAATATTCCTTGTGGATTACACAAATTTCAAGGCAATCATTATTCTGTTACTTCTTTACGGAGCATTTATGTATGACCAGGGCTTAATCTGGGGTATGGTTGCGCCGGCAATCGATGATGCGGAAGTCAGAACCGGTATCCGGCTTGATGGTACGGTATATGCGTTTACGAACTTGTTTGTTAAAATCTCAACAGCAGTCGGAGCCTCTGCCGGACTTGCTATTATGGGAGCAATGGGGTATATCGCGAATCAGGCACAGACGCCGCGTGCAATGACAGGTATTAATATTGCAACAAATTTGTTGCCGGCTATCTTTGTACTGTGCGGGATTGTTCCATTCTTATTCTATAAGATGACACCGGAAAAAATTGATGAGAACAGAAGAATTCTCGAGGAACGCAGGGTAAAAAATAATCAGGAAAATAATTAGGGAGGAAATTATCATGTCTCAAATTAAACGTGCGGTAACATTTTACAGCTTACAAGATCAGTATGCAAGAAAAAAGATGTCATTAGAAGACATCATGAAATACGTAAAAGTGGATTTAGGCGCAGATATGGAGTTTATTCCGGATCAAATGCTGCCGGGATCACCATATCCGTCAGAAGAAACACTCAAAGAATGGGACCGGTTGATTAATAAGTACCAGATTGTACCAGTCTGTTGCGGATCTTATGTGAATGATAAACTTTATAAGAACCGTTTATTAACAGAAAAAGAAGGTGCAGATAAGCTGATTCAGGAAATCAAGCTGGCGAATCGTCTGGGCTTCCATATGGTAAAAGTTGTATCTACAACACGTACCGGAATTGTAGAACGTGCACTGGATGCGGCAGAAAAATACGATGTAGTTATCACATCGGAAATTCACGGTGGTATGAGTTTTAATATGCCATATGTGCAGGATTATGTGGATCTGATTAACCGCGTAAAATCACCGTATCTGGGATTGACGGTTGATACCGGCATCTTCTGCCGCAGACATCCGAGACGATCCACAGAGTATTTCCAGAGCTTAGGATTAAACAATGATTATCTGGTATCTTATATAGATGATATTTTTGCAAGAGGTGATGATCCCAACGCATACTTTATGGCACATCCGGAAAAAATGGATGAAATGATGGGAAAATGCAACAATGAACTGGAGCGCATGTATCTCGTATTTTCTACCGGCTATGATAATAATCCGGTGAGTATTCTGGATGAGCATATGCCATATGTAAAACACATTCACGC
>JAJQAD010000222.1 GCA_021204005.1 Clostridiales bacterium | reverse complement strand
ATAATTTCAGAAGTAAAACATCAATAATTTCAGAAGTAAAACATCAATAATTTCGGAAGTGAAGTGTTGATAATTTCGGAAGTATCGGTTATACTGGACTCTGAAAGAAACGATATGAATTGTTCGGAGGAATCATTAAGGATGGAAAAACCATATTTAAAGCGTATAGCAGACAAAATCTTACAGGAAAGACTGGCTTCAAGTGGCGCAGTTTTGATAGAAGGACCAAAATGGTGCGGGAAGACAAGGACCGCAAGGGAAGCATCGGTCAGCCAGCTTTATATGCAGGATCCGGATAGAACTGCATCTTATCTGAAAGCAGCAGATGCGAAGCCGTCTCTGTTATTAAAAGGCGAGACGCCACGGCTTCTGGATGAATGGCAAATGGCGCCTGTCTTGTGGGATGCTGTCCGGTTTATGGTTGATCAACGGGGAAGCGTTGGCCAGTTTATATTGACGGGGTCTGCAGTGCCAAGGGATAACGTTGTGCAGCATACAGGGACTGGGCGAATCTCGCGTATGCTGATGCGTCCGATGAGTCTGTTTGAGTCCGGAGAGTCTTCCGGAGAGGTATCATTAGGCGCATTGTTTGATGGAAAGACAGAGATAGACAGTATATCGGAATTATCTATCGAGCAGATTGCTTGTGCAATTGTGCGAGGCGGTTGGCCGGCATCTGTAGGAGAGAATGAAAAAACGTCCCTGCGCCGTGCGATTGACTATGTGGAAGCGGTCATCAATGCGGATGTATCCAGAGTGGATGGTGTGGAAAAAAGTCCGGTGCGCGTGCGGGCGTTATTGCGGTCGCTGTCGCGCAATATTTCTACCCTGGCAACAATACGAACTATACGCAGTGATATTGCTCTGGGAGACACAGAAGAGAGCATTTCCGAAAAAACCATCAGCCAGTATCTGACGGCGCTGGATCGTATTTTTGTGACAGAGAATCTTCCTGCCTGGAATCCTGCGTTACGATCAAAAACAGCAGTACGGACATCACCAAAAAGACAATTTGTGGATCCGTCTGTGGCGACTGCTGTTATGCGCCTGACACCGGAACGACTACTTGATGACTTTAATTATTTTGGTTTCCTGTTTGAATCACTCTGTGACAGAGATTTGAGAGTGTATGCGGAGGCGATTGACGGACAGGTGTTTCATTATCGGGATGCGGGAGGTCTGGAGGCGGATGCTGTTGTTTGCCTGAATGACGGGCGTTGGGCAGCAGTGGAAGTAAAATTGGGTTCCAGAGAAATAGAGGAAGCGGCTGTTCATCTGCAGGAACTGAGAAATCGAGTCAATACAGAGAAAATGAGAGAACCATCTTTTTTGATGATTCTGACCGGAACGGAATATGCCTATCGTCGAGAAGATGGAGTGTTTGTGGTGCCGATTGGGTCTCTAAGAGAATAATGTTATGCTTCGACTTTTGAAATGTTTAGCGGTTTTTATGGAGGTAAATTTATGCGATACCCAAAGTTTTTAAAACAGGGCGGGACCATTGGTTTTGTGGCTCCGTCCTATGGATGCAATATAGACCCATACCGGACGGCGTTTGACAGTGCGCTGGAGACTTTCCGGAATATGGGCTTTCAGGTGGAACTTGGCCCGAACTGCTACGAGGGCAGCGGCATCGGCATCAGCAACACACCGGAGAAGTGTGCGGCGGAACTGCAGAAATACTACAGTAAGAGAAGCAACGATGTGCTGATTTCCTGCGGCGGCGGGGAGCTGATGTGTGAGGATCTGAATTATCTGGATTTTGAAAAGATTGCGAAGGCGAAGCCGAAGTGGTATATGGGATATTCGGATAATACGCACATGACGTTTCTGCTGACGACGCTCTGTGATACGGCTGCTATTTATGGACCCTGTGCCGCTTCCTTCGGCATGGAGCCCTGGCATCCGGCAATCGAAGATGCGTTTGCTGTGCTGACAGGAGAAAAGTTGACGGTTCACGGTTATGACGCTTATGAGGTGGAGAGTGAGAAGGATGAGGAGAATCCGCTCGCTCCGTATCATGTGACAGAACCGCGTGTCATGGTGAAAGTGCCGGAGGAGGATATCCGGATGGAAGGGCGCCTGATCGGCGGCTGTCTGGATGTGCTGACCCTGTTTCTGGGAACAAAGTTTGACCGGGTGAAAGAGTTCACGGAGAAATATAAGGAGGATGGGATACTCTGGTTCCTGGAGGCATGCGACTTAAATCCCATGGGAATCCGCCGCGCGCTCTGGCAGTTGGAGCAGGCCGGGTGGTTCCGGTATGTGAAAGGATTTCTGATCGGCCGTCCGCTGTGTCACGGGGAGGAATTTCTCGGCATGAACCAGTATGACGCCGTGATGGGCATCCTCGGAAAGTATAATGCGCCGGTTCTGATGGATCTGGACATCGGGCATATCCCGCCGGCGATGCCGCTGATTTGCGGGAGTTATGCGCGGGTTGAGACGGAGGGGAATGAGATCTCCGTGGAGATGATATTGAAGTAAAAGAAAAACCTGAATGATTCATACAGGCTATGCGGATAAAGCGGATGTTGGGCAACGGATCGGTTTGCGCGTCATTTTTTTCCAGGGCACCGGACGAGGACACTGCTGTATCGCTCGATGCCGACATAGTTAATTTCAGGATGTAGTTCTGCGAGGGCGGTTAAGAACCGCCCTTTTCCCATGCCGATTTCTATGTGGATGGGATGGTCATTTCCGATTATTTTATTGGTAAATATTCATGAAAAAACCAGTGGAAAATTTTGTCTATCTTTTTTCATTTAATTGTTGTTTTCAGTGCGTACAAATCGTATACTTAAAAACATAATTCAGGACAGGGAAATTTTCTTTTGACTCTGCTGTCCGATGGGGGCATTGTTTCTTGATGCCTGTCTGGTTTTCCGGTGATTTCGCCAAAAATCAGTTTACACTTATTCATAATTTTTTTATAATGGAGGAGAAAGCATATGGAGAGAAAAACTGACGACAATTTCATCATGTTACCCACTGTAGATTTTTGTTTCAAGGAGCTGATGCAGAATCCGAAAGTCAGGCGGGGGTTTATCTCGGCGTTGCTGTCGGTGGGGCCGGAGGTTGTAGAAGAGACGACGCTGATGCCGACGATTCTGCCGCGGGAGAGCGAGGATGATAAACTTGGGATTTTGGATGTCAGGGTAAGGTTAGCGGATGGGACGCAGATGGATTTTGAGATGCAGGTGGCTTCTTATGATTACTGGGAAAACAGGGTCATCTTTTATCTCAGCAGGATGCGTACGGAGCAGCTGAAGAAAGGCGAATTGTATGATAAACTGCAGAGATGTATCCATGTCAGTATCCTGGATTTTATTCATTTTCCAGAGGATAAGCGCTGTTACCGATCGATTTCTTTCTGCGACCTTGAGACTGGGGAGCTTTACAGCAATCTGATGGAGATCAAAATTTTGGAACTAAAAAAATTGGGAAAGAATACTCTGGTAAATGACAGTGTGTATGGATGGATGAAATTCTTCAGTGGGAAAACCAGGAAGGAGTTCGAGGATATGGCGCAAACAGATGAATATATTGATGAGGCATACGAAACGCTGAAGCGGCTGAGTGCAGATGAGAGGAAACGGTTGGAGTATGAGACTCGGGAAAAAGCTTTGCGTGATTATAACCAGCAGGTAAAAAATTATTATGAGCGGGGGCGTGAAGAAGAGCAGGAACTTGCTATTCGTAATCTGGTGACTTCCTGTAAAAAGTTTGGAGCTTCCCGTGAGGCAATTCAGGCAGAACTTGCGGAGAAGTATCATCTGTCCGCAGGCGAAGCGGAAAGCTATATGAAACAATACTGGTAGAGGCAATCTTTGCGGTTATATTCACTGTGAATCGTAATGTCGCGTGAGTACCATTTTACAGATCGGATTCCCTTGTGAGGAGAACCGCTCCTCATATTCCGTCATGATGTTTCCTTCATTCAGCGTCGTATCGTGGTGAAGATCCCGGGTGACAGCCTCGAGGTTCCAGCCCGCTTCTTTTGCCTGCTCGAGGGAGAAGGCAAAGAGATCCTGATTGTCGGTCTTGAATTCAATCCGGCCATCCGGAACCAGAATCTGATCATATCGTTTCAGAAACTCGATGGAAGTCAGTCGCCGCTTGGCATGGCGGTCCTTCGGCCAGGGGTCGGAGAAGTTCAGGTAAATACGGGAGACTTCCTTTTCGGCAAACATGGAGCAGATGTCCGTGGCATCCATGCGGATAAAACGGATGTTGGGCAGCGGCTCGGTCCGCGCGTCAATTTTTTCCAGGGCGCGGACGAGGACACTGCTGTATCGCTCGATGCCGACATAGTTAATTTCAGGATGCAGTTCTGCAAGGGCGGTTAAGAACCGCCCTTTTCCCATGCCGATTTCTATATGGATGGGATGGTCATTTCCGAATATATCCTGCCAGTTCCCGGCCTGTGGGGACTCTTCGGTAAAGCATAGGTTGTGGGCTGCGATGGCTTCTCTGGAGCCGGGGATGTTTCGTAAGCGCATGGGTACCTCCGGGTGGGGGCTGTTTTAAATGTCCCCGTGTAATTCTTTTTTCTTTTTTAAAGTAGATATAATGTCATTCACATTGCTGTCTTTAAGTGCACCGGGATATTCCTGGTCAAAAGTAACCAGTGCTTCTTTTGCACTGATTTCATCACTGCGGTACTTTTTGTACAACACAGAAAAATCATCGGTTTTTAAAAATTCTTTTATGAGCGGTAAAGAATCCTCCGGCATGTCATCCCATCCACCGTACAGATTTTGAACAGCGGTATCAATGTCGGAAAAAGTAAGGGGAACGTCAGTATTATAGTGTTCCCATAAGACACCGATGATGTCTGAAATATCATTTTTATATTTTCTGCCAGACATTAATTTCATGGCGATTAAGTATTCTCCTCGGATGGTTCTCACTGTCAATACATTGGAGAACATCCGGTAGAAAGTAGAATACTGAACAAGTTTGGGAGAATAGGATTTTGTCTTTTTAAAATCAGAATTTAACCATTCTTCCGGTAATCCAAATCGGTCACTGACGGTGTAGATTGCCTCTTTCATGGACGAGGCCGCCTGTATCAATGCATCCACGTCATATGTGGTATCGCGAAACTCATAATTTACTAATACAGACGCTCCGCCTATCAAAATAATTTCTGCAGGAGTTTTCTTGCCGGTTAATCGACGGTATTCTTTACCTAGTGCGCGGAAGAAATCATCCAGGGTATTTTTCTCAAAGAAAGTTTTAGCAGACATCACGTACCTCGCACTCTACTATATTAAAGCGCAGAAATTCAGGGATTGCCCGTTTCAGAGCTTCTTTTTTGTGCTTATCTGTATGAAGGGCGGCGTCGGATAAAACTACGCCTTCCGGGTATATCTTTTCCTCGAGCTTTTGGGCGCGTAAGTCACTGTAATCAGTACAAAGCGGCACATTGTTTTCATTGGAAAGGTAGTCTACCATGCCTAGCAGATAGAGTGCTTCCGCGTACCATTTCAGATTATATAATTGTCTGATCTCGTTATGCTCAAGAGTCTCAATAATAAATTCAATATCGCCCTTGTCTTTAACCAGATGACAGACGCTGCTTTTGTAAACTTCAAAGGAAGTACGTTTTCGCGGGGAGTATTCCGGTTCCATTTTTTCTTCTATTAAGCTTTCAATGGAAACGTTTAATACTTTTGCAATCTTATAAAGAGTTCCTGCAGAACATTTTTCTATATTTGCTTTTCCAGAGCAGATATCAGATATTGTTGCCTGTGGTACACCACTCGCTTTTGCCAATCGGTAGTGTGATATTTCCCGTTCCAGTAATAATTCGTTCAAATACATTTTGATCACCTCTCGTCTGCATTATACCGGTTGACCGGAGTAGTGTCAACATGAAATATTATTATTTATACTAGAAAAAGGGATAAAGTATATTTGACGAAACCGCCTTACCTATGGCATACTTATAGCGTAACGTTTTAATGTATTCACAGATGCGGAGAATTCCACGTTAGATTGTATCGTGATGTTGATTTTCTGTAGAATTTTTGTTTTCGGGCGGTGAGTTTAGCAGTAGTTTTATTTCGCTGGGGCAGTGCTGTGTTGCATGGGTTATCACAATACATTATAGGAAAGGACATGGCGCGTTGAAGCGATATAAATAAAGCGCTGACTTAAGTAGACAGATGAAGACGATTTGGAAGAGAATGACAGCCGTCCTGGCAGCGGCTATCCTTGTAATTACTCTGGTGCCGGGGACGGCATTCGCTGAGGAGGTTTCCTGGCCGTCCGGGCCGGAGGTGGAAGCTGAGAGCGCGATTGTGGTTGAGGCGACCACCGGAACGGTACTCTATGAGAAAGATGCGGATACACAGCGCTATCCGGCCAGTATTACGAAGATATTGACAACGCTGCTTGCGCTGGAGAATTCATCGCTGGATGAGGTGGTGACGTTTTCCGAGGATGCGGTTTATAAAAATGAGGGGGATTCCTCCCACATCGCAAGAGACATCGGCGAGGAGATGACGATGGAGCAGTGCCTCTATGCGGTGATGCTGGAGTCTGCCAATGAGTGTGCCTATGCCGTGGCGGAGCATGTGGGCGGCGGCGATTATCAGACGTTTATCGATATGATGAATGAGAAAGCGGCGGAGCTTGGCTGTACCAACACGAATTTTACCAACGCCAACGGGCTGCCGGATGAGGATCATGTCACTTCCTGCCGGGATATGGCGCTGATCGCGCAGGCGGCGATTCAGAACAGCACATTCCGCCAGATTATCGGAACCACTTCGTACACGATTCCTCCGACGAACAAACATGATGAGGAGACCCCGCTCAACAATCATCACCGAATGATCAGCAGCTATAAGGGGACGAAGTATTTGTACGAATATTGTCTGGGCGGAAAGACCGGATACACGGTTGCAGCCGGGAATACTTTGGTGACCTATGCGGAGAAGGATGGTATGCTTCTGATCTGTGTTGTGATGAAGACGACGGCACAGTATGACGATACGATATCTTTGTTTGACTACTGCTTTGAAAACTATTCCATGTACAATGTTTCGGAATCAGAGACGCGGTATGAGGATTCCGAAAGCGGCAGCAGCACTTTGTTTGGCGAATCCGAGGCGTTTGCAGTGCTTGACTCTGAGGCGGAGATCATATTGCCTGTCGGAGCGGATTTTTCTGACACGGAGGTGGAGGTTTCCTACGATAATGTCTCGGACAGTGTTCTGGGTACTCTGATTTATTCCTATGGAGGAAAGCAGGTGGGAACGGCGGATGTGGTTGCCACGGGAGCCAGCGGCGTGCTGTATGAATTCGGGGAGGCGACTGCTTCTGCGGGTTCAGTTGCAGGTTCTGACTCTTCCGGGGAAGCAGAGGAGGAACTCAGCGTGTCCGCAGAGGGTAAAAACGGAACCGATGGGACAACGTCCGAAGGAATCGGCGGTTTTTTACAGGGACTGATGGATAAGCTGCCGGGAGATTATCTGATTGTAAAAATTGTCGTGATAGCGGCTTTGGCTGTGGCAGTATTTTTCCTGATCCGTGCAATTTGTTTTCGCATCCGGCGGATTCGTCGGCGCAAGGAGAGCCGCGACCGGCGCTATAAGGTGATTAAAAATAACCGGAAGTGGAATCGACGTGGCGGGAGATAGCTTTTTGCCTGTCAGCCTTTTTGCAATAATAGTATCGTAAAAAATGGCTTTGCAAGCGCCGGAATGATTTGTTGAACGTTGCATTTGAGCACGATAGTTTCGTGCAGGAGGATATGATATATCATGGCGGAACAACAATATTTGCACATTACCCTTTTACAGATGCGGTATTTTCTGGAGGTTGCATCCTGCGGCAGCTTTACCAAAGCGGCGCAGCTTCTGTATACGACGCAGCCGACGCTGAGCAAGACAATTTCCGCGCTGGAACAGACGCTGGACGTCCAGCTTTTTGTCCGCAGTAAAAAGCATGTGATTCTGACGGAGGCAGGACAGCATCTCTATCGGCGCTGGAGTGTTATTCTTCAGGATATGGAAAAATCGATGGACGAGTGCCGCATCCTGCAGGGCGGCCACAACCGCTACCTGGCCATCGGCATTCTGGATTCCCAGGACGGGGAGAAAATCGCATCGCCTGTGCTTCGCCGGTTTCTGGAACAGTACCCGCAGACCAATATTTCCGTCTCAGCCTGCGAGCCGCAGGAAATTCGTAAGAGTCTGCTGGAGGACAATCTGGACTTGACCATCACCGTGCTCTATGACATGGAGCAGCTGGACAGCCATCCTTTCGATTATATCATAATGAATGAGTGCTGCCACAGTGTCTGTATGCTGAAGGAAAACCCGTTGGCGGAAAAAGAAGAGCTTACCGTCTCCGACCTGCGGGACAGTCTGTTTGTGGGTATCTCGCCGCTCTACACCCCCAGTTACTGCGGGATGCTGGAGGAGATGTGCGGAAAGTATGGCTTTTTGCCCCGCTTTATCCGTTATGCTGCCAATACTCTGTCCCAGCCATACAATCTTATTGGAAAAAACGATATTTTTATCTGTGACAGCAATTATCGGGAGTACAAAAATCCTTCCATGCCGCATCTGGAATTCCGGCCTCTGGTTGATACGCACAGCGGAGTAGCGGTGGTCTGGAAGAGAGAGAATGCAAAGAAAGAGCTGCAGCAGTTTGTAAAATTGATTCGGAATGAATCTGAAATGCCTGGCAATCGGTAATTGCCGCCAGGCATTTTTTTTGTGCTTTCCATCTGCAGATGTCAATTTTATAATGTTCCTTAACAGAGATTTGATGATAAACGGGACATAGCATACTCTTTTGTCACTTTAATCCTGTGATTGGGAAAAAATTATTAAGTAAATTTGTCTGAAAGAAAGGGGACGGGAGAAAATGGCACTTCAATATGATCCGATGAGAAGCTGGATTTTTACAGATGTGGTAAAGGAAGAGTACAGGCACAAGTTACTATATTGGCATATGCTGCATGTGGCGGACAGCATTGCACAGTTTGCGCCGTATGTATCAAAGTATAGTTTTTATCAGGCCATGCCGGTTCCGCCGGAAGGAGAGCGGTTTGGCACGGTAAAGTTTCATCTGTGTGAGCATTATTGGAATATTAATCCGTTTACGGAAGAGATGGGAACAAAAGCGTATTGTGAGTACATGCCGGTAGAGTGTCTGAAATGGCAGGGGACGATTCCGGATGACGATGCGATTGACAGCACGAAGAATCTGTCCGGGGATGAGGGACGCAGTACCGGCGGGGAAGAGGGAACCCGGCCGTTTGTGTTTGCCTTTCTGCCCTTAAGCTGGGAACAGGATTTGAAGGGGAAAGAGAGAACGGTGATGGACGGACCGAATTACAGATGGCATTTCGTGATCCGGTATCCGGACGGAGTGACGGAGGAAGAAGGCGACCGCTGGCTCTTTGAGGAGGTCTTGCCGGAATTTTGCAGGGCGGAAGAAGTGACGCGGATTCTTACATCAAAAATCAGGCAGGATGTGAACGGATGCGGATATTCCAGGGCAGTGGAAATGTGGTTTGACGGACCGGAGGAGTGGTATCGTGTGTGTGTGGAAAAAATGTCCGGGCTGCCAAAGCCATCCTGGGCGCAGCAGGATAAATTCCCGTTTTTGAAGCCGCACTTTCATATCAGCAGTATTTTTACGCCGGATATTCCGTACAGTGATAATATGACGCAGTATCGGGGGATTATACCTATGAGATAAGGCTGCATCTAAAAACACGGATTGTGAAGTTAAAGTATTCCGAGAAAGGGAATTGTTCGTAGTTATTGTATTCGAATAGTTCCTTTTTTTGCATCCGGACAGACATTGATCATAACCGGAATTGCTGCAGCTTCTGCAATATTTTTAAATTGGGGTGGAGAGGTTTATAGGCACAGATAGTAGGAATATACATCTGATATTCCGGCGGAAGTTCGAGAAGTCGGAAATTTCCCTCACGGTGACTGTACTCTTCCCCTACGATTCCAAAGGCATTTCCCTGGCAGAGTATGGCCAGGTAGGTGTCGATGTTTTCCACAGGGATTCGGCCGGCTGCTTTGATAGATGGAGCAAATGCCTGTTCTCCGTCCGGGGTACGATTGGTATATACCAGTAATTTGTTTTGAAGGATATCTTTTGTGGTAACGGTTTTCCTCTGATACCAGGGATGTCTGTCTGAAACGATAATATACTGTCGGCTGTTGTTGATAATGGAGTATGTTGTGCTTTCCCACTCTTCTTCTTTGGCCATAACAGAGATAGCCAGATCAATATCATCACGCATTAACATATCGTGTACCTCGGGGATATTGTATGCATGAACATCAAGTGTGATTTCCTGCGAGAGTTGTGAGAGATAGAGCAGGATGGGCTCCACGATCCTTATGTAGGAAAGGACATTCGTATAGGCAATCTTCAGGGCACTTTTTTTCTTCTGGATGAAGTCCGACATCTCGGCCGCGGCGTCGTGCAGATGATTGATGGCAGGGGTAAATATATCATACATTTTTTTCCCGGCTTCGGTCAGAGTAAGGCCGACAGATGTTCTTTCTAACAGGGCGACGCCCAACTCGCTTTCCAGGAGCTTTATCTGCTGGGAAAGGGCCTGATGTGAAATGTGCAGCTGGCGGGATGCCTCGCGAAAGCTGCGCAGTTCGGCAATTTTCAGAAAATATTCAATATTTTTTGTGTTCATAGAGATTCTCCGGATACAAAGGTTGTTCAGCGTTTCTTTCTATCAGAATATTATAAAGTGTGGACTGAGAAATGTCCAGAGAAGTCCTTTTATGAGACCGGACGGATGAATTATCAGAACTGGTCTTATATATTTTTGCGGTTACCCTTGTCTTACCTTTTCCTGTTTTATATAATGAAGTCAGTGAATCGCGGATGAGGGGAAGAATAAGATGACAATTAACCAGATTGCCTGCTTTGTGGAAGCGGCGAAAGCGGGGAATATTTCAAAAGCTGCGGAATACTTATTTATTACGCAGCAGGCGGCGAGCAGCCAGATTAAGGCGCTCGAGAAGGAGCTCGGCTTCCGGGTGTTGCAGCGGGAGAACAGAGGGGTTTCCCTTACGGAAGAGGGGAAGATATTATTTGAGGACTGGAAAGACATACAGGAGCGGTATCGGATTTCTGTTGACCGTGCAAAGGATTATCATAATAAACGAAGTAAAAATATCCGCATCGGCCTGGAAGATATGGGCAAATGCAGCGAAGATATCATGCAGGGGTTTGCGGAATATGAAAGTAAGTATGCCGACTTACATATAAAATTTGAAGTTATGTCTCCGCGGAGGATTATCTGTCAGTTTGAGAGCGGAAATCTCGATATGGCGATTGTTTACGATAGTGAATTTCAGGGACATACGGAGTTGAAAAGTCTTCCGTTACATGAGCGGAAGCTGGACGTCTGTCTGTTTATTTCCGGAAAACACCCGTTGGCGAAAAAACAAACGGTGACGCTGCAGGATCTGAAAGACGTGCCGATCGGGATATTAGGCGAGGAGTACTCACTGGATTTTAAGAGACTGACGCAGCATTTTTTTGAGTATAACCATGCGGAACCACCGTCTGAGTATGAGGTTTATGGGTCCAGACGGGATCTGGAGATTAACCTGATTGCCGGCCGTTGCGCGGCAATCGTTTACGAAACGATGTTTGACGACAGGGATCATAAGCTGAAATCGTTTCCTGTTGATGTCGATAATAATTCTTTCGGAATTTCGCTCTTCTGGCAGAGAGACGAAATGCGCACGAAAGCGGCAGCGTTGTGGAGGATTATAAAAGAAAAGATGAGCAGAGACAGGCATTGATGATAAAGTTGGATGCCCTGACACAACCATAAAGTTGTGCCAGGGCGGTTTTTTTTGTTGGTTTTCTGTGAGAGCAAAAGATAAAATAATGGAAACGGCTTTGTCGAAAAAATGGATATTGTTTCCGGTGGTTTGGCAGCAGTAAACAGAAAATGGGAGGAGGTAACAGGATGGACAAAGTGATGTTTAACGGAGGACAGAGACATACCTATCAGGAAGGGGAGCCCATTGAAACATATGAGAGGGTTCCTTTCGATGTGGCGGAGGTGATCACAACGGAAGCTCCCCTTACATTTCATCCGAAGTTCGCGGACCAGGGAAAACTCGTTGTGCGGGATGTAACGGAGTTTATCCCGGATGTGAATGCCCGGATGGTTGACTGGTGGTGGGGAAATATGGAGAAAGGATACCACATCTGGGTGCCCGGGGAGCACTATGGATTTGACTGGGTTGTACCGCCCTGTGAGGTGGGATATGAAGGTTCCGTGGAAGCGTCCTATGAATTTGACCCGAATCACCCGATGATTATCACACGCCAGAGTATTACAAAGTACCCGTTTACGGAATGCTATGAGCACTGCTGGATGAGCACCGCTCCGATGGGACCGGCCGAGTCGACATTGATTCATATGTATCAGGATGTGGAAGGCGGAATTTACTGGCGAACGGTGGTTGTCACGACAGAGGAAGGCGCCGCGTTTATGGCTGCGCATAAGGATGATATTCCGCTGGATTCCCATATGGTTTACGAGTCGGGGAGATTAAAGGATTTTCTGCCCCCCGCTTTACAATTTGTGGAAGGATTTACCGGATCCCTGGGAAAATGTGCAGTTTGATCTGACGACAGAGCGGCAGGAGGACGGCACCTGGAAGCATAAATATGACAACAAACCGCATAAAAATAAGAATTTATGAAGCAAAGACGGCAATTTTTAGTTGCCGACAGGCATTTTTTTGGTGCTTTCCATCTTAAGGTGCCAATTTTATAATGTTTCAGGAAGTGAACCGGTTGGGAAAGATGTCTTCTGCGGTACTGGTTTTTGCTGTGATACCAGGGCAGAAAAGGAGATGGGGGTGAATGATGTAGGATATTTTTCACGACGGTAAGCATTTTCCGAGACGAAAGAATCATGGAAGTATAGGAAAAATGAGATTTCTTACGAACGAAAGTAGTTGAATTTTAAAAATAGGCTCTCG
>JAJQAD010000109.1 GCA_021204005.1 Clostridiales bacterium | reverse complement strand
CCCGGAGACCCAAAGCGGTGTGCGAAGATCGCGGCGCACTTTGAGGATGCGCACCTTGTGGCGGATCAGCGGGAGTACACTACATACACCGGATATCTGGACGGAGTGAAAGTCAGCGTGACTTCTACAGGGATCGGCGGACCGTCCGCGGCCATTGCAATGCAGGAGCTGGTGCTTTGCGGGGCGCAGACATTTATCCGGGTAGGCACCTGCGGAGGTGTACATCTGGATGTGAAGAGCGGCGATCTGGTCATCGCCACCGGTGCAATCCGGATGGAGGGTACCAGCCGGGAATACGCACCCATTGAGTTTCCGGCGGTGGCGGATCATCGGATTGTCTGTGCGCTGGAGGAGGCTGCACAGGAGGCGGGATATCCGTCGCATATCGGTGTGGTACAGTGTAAGGATTCTTTTTATGGGGAGCATGAGCCGGAAGTGATGCCGGTCAGCTATGAGCTGACACAGAAGTGGGAAGCGTGGAAACGGCTTGGCTGTCTGGCTTCGGAGATGGAATCGGCGGCGCTTTTTACCGTGGCGGCGCATCTCCACGTCCGGGCGGGTACGGTTTTGCTGGCGGTGGCAAACCAGGAACGGGAGCTTCTTGGGATGGAGAATCCCATGGTGCATGATACGGAGGCGGCCATCGATACAGCAGTGCGGGCGTTGAGAAAGATAATAATCACAAAACGTTAAGAATTTGAATCTTGACATTTGTAAAAAAGAGGTCTACCATATGCAATCAATAGGTAAAATGATTGAGAAAATATGGCAGATCTTTTTTTTATCATAGGAAGAAATGTTTTTGTAAAGTGAAAGATGTGGTTTTCTGTGATATAAAAATTTTGGCGGAGGGATGAATCATGAGATTTGCTTTCTTTAAGAAGTTTTCTGTTTTCTTTGACGGCTTGCTGGCGTGTGTTCTGGTGCTGGCGATCGAGAGTGTTTCCAGACATTCCCTGATCTCAGCGCTGCAGTTTTCCTTTGGAACACCGCTTACTTTTTTGTACAATGCGCTTCTGATTTTTGCGACATTGCTGATTGTATATCTGTTTAAGCGGAGGATGTTTTTCCATGTAGTTATATCAGCATTCTGGATGATTCTCGGGATTATCAATGGCTGTGTCCTGGCAAACAGGGTGACGCCGTTTAATTTTACCGATCTGAAGCTGGTCGGCGATTTATTTGCGATGGACAACAGCAAATATCTGTCCCAGGCGGAGCAGATTATTATTATGATCGCTCTGGGATGCCTTGTGGTGTTTCTGGTGTTTTTTGCTATCAAAGCGCCCAAGGTTCCCGGAAAAATTCACCGTGCCCGGAACGCAGCCTGTGTAGCGGCTCTTGTCGTTGCCATTCCGTTTATCACAAGGGCGGCGATCCAATCGGATATTTTGTCGAGTTACTTCGGTAATCTCGCACAGGGTTACCAGGAGTACGGTTTCGTATACAGTTTTGCTGCCAGCGTGGTAGATACGGGAATGTCGGAGCCTGACAATTATTCGGAAGAGACGATTGCGGCAATCAACGATTCCGCGGAGACGGAGGAGACCTCCATTGACACGGAGGATCTGCCAAACATTATTTTTGTACAGCTGGAGACTTTCATCGATCCATATGAGCTGAACTTCCTGGAATATTCCGAAGATCCGATACCGAATTTCCATAGTCTGATGGAAAATTATACCTCCGGTTACCTGACGGTTCCGGTGGTGGGAACAGGGACAGCAAACACGGAGTTTGAAGTGCTTACCGGGATGGGCATCCGGTTTTTTGGTCTGGGCGAATATCCTTATAAGACAGTTTTAAAGGAGACCACCTGCGAGAGTGTGGCGAATGACCTGGCGGAGCTTGGATATTCCACACACGCGATACATAACAACAGCGGCAATTTCTACAGCCGGGCGACAATTTTCTCACAGATGGGGTTTGACTCCTATACGAGCAAGGAACTGATGAATATCACCGAATATAATGAGAATGAGACATGGCCTACCGACGGCATTCTCGTGGAGGAGACGGAGAAAGCGCTGGATTCCACGGAAGATCAGTCAGATTTTGTCTTTACCATCACGGTACAAAGCCATGGAAGCTACCCGACCAGTCAGGTCTTTGAAGATCCGGTAATTGAGGTGACCGGCGGTGAGACGGAGGAAGAGCACTATCAGCGGGAATATTACATCAACGAGCTCTATGAGGTGGACGAATTTATCGGCGACCTGATCACGATGCTGGAAGATCGCGATGAGAAAACAATCGTTGTTTTCTACGGCGATCATCTGCCGACCATGGGTCTGGAAGATGAAGATATGAATAATGGCAGCATCTATCAGACTACCTACGCGACCTGGAATAATTTTGGATTGGAGCAGGCGGATGCTGATGTAGCAGCCTATCAGCTTGTGGCCTACATTACGGATCAGCTTGGCATCCATGAGGGAACCATGTTCACCTACCATCAGTCCGCTATGACGGAGGGCACGACGGAGGACGATTCTTATGTGACGAATTGGGAATTGCTTCAGTATGACCTTCTTTATGGGGAATGCTACACTTACGGCGGAGAGCAGATTTATGAGGCAACTGATCTGGAGATGGGGGTCGAGGACGTGGTAATTCGTTCTGTGGAAATCGGGGAAGATCAGGAAACGGTTGTCATAAGCGGAGAGAATTTTACACCGTGGAGCGAAGTGTATGCCAACGACGAACCGGTTTCGACAGAGTATATTTCAGAAACTGAGCTGCAGGTCGTCCTGTCTGATGTGGGCGGAGAGAATGTCACCCTCGTAGTAAACCAGGTGGGATCGGGCAGTACGATCTTCAGAAGTTCGAATGAGATTGTTCTGTCACTTGTCTCGCAGTAAGGGTCTGTCGGAGTCTGACCCGGTAAGAGAGTATAAACTTTTTTTAAATTGTACAGATAAAGGAATGAGACGACTAAGGCCTGTTGATGCATGGCTTATATAGCGGCTCATTCCTTTTTTCTTCGAAGGGGCTCAGCTCTTATTTTTTTTCTTCCATTTCCTGTACCGCCTGAAGGTACTGGGATACAATCTGTTCCAGGTGCTCCAGTTGCTGCGGCGGGCAGGTTTGCACGAGCGCGGTCAGAGGAATGTATTCTTCCTCATCTGTCTGAGGACCAAAAAGTATATAATCAGTAGAAACAGAGAGCGCGGAGGCAACTTTGCAAAGCGTCTGCAGGGACATATTTTTGGTGCCCAGTTCAATGTCGTAACAATATCGCGGCGTGATGTTCGCCAATTCTGCCAGTTTTTCCCTGGAATAACCACGCAGAAGCCGTTGCTCTTTGATGCGCTGTCCCATCAGGACGGGGTCTGTTAATTCTAAATTCCTCATGCGATTTCCTTCCTTTCCTGAGCTTTTGAAGCAATTTCATTTTCTATGTATTGTAGGTGAGTGATTTTTTATGAAATATGAACTGTTTGGGAATAAAATATTGACAGATAGTTCCATTATGTGTATAATTAACAAATCAGATTAACGGTTATCACAATATTTCATTTTCTGTATGGTCTTGCTTTTGCATCCATTATCCGTTTCATACCGTATCTGAAAGTTTTCATATTCCGGAATACTTATCAATTACACTATTTTGATTTGCTGTGTTTAGGAGAAACGCATGTTAAAGATAGGATCTCTTGTAGATGGAAAATACCGCGTCCTGAATAAATGCGGCCAGGGCGGTATGAGCGTCGTCTACATGGCGATGAATGAGCGCGCGAACAAAACCTGGGCGATCAAGGAAGTGCGCAAGAACGGCGTTCGGAATTTTGACGTGGTTAAGCAGGGGCTTATCGTGGAGACAGATCTGCTGAAGCGCTTAAAACACCCGAATCTTCCCAGTATTGTGGATGTGATCGATGGGGACGGAAGTTTTCTCATCGTCATGGATTACATTGAGGGAAAGACGTTGAAGGATGTCCTCCGGGAGTATGGACCGCAGCCCCAGGAGAGCGTGATCGACTGGGCGAAGCAGCTCTGCGATGTTCTGGGCTACCTGCATTCCCGCAAGCCGCCGATCATCTACCGTGATATGAAGCCTTCCAATGTGATGCTGAAGCCGGATGGAAGCATCATGCTTTTTGACTTTGGCGCAGCCAGAGAGTACAAGCTCAGCAGCATGGAGGATACTACCTGCCTGGGTACGCGCGGCTACGCAGCGCCGGAGCAGTATGGCGGTCATGGACAGACGGACCCCAGGACAGACATCTACTGCCTGGGTGCTACCATGTACCACCTGGTCACGGGGCACAACCCCGGTGAGCCGCCGTACAAGATGTACCCGATCCGTCAGTGGAATCCGAGTCTTTCTGTGGGGCTTGAGAATATTATTCTGAAATGTACGCAGGAGAATCTTGCGGACCGTTACCAGTCCTGCGCCGAGCTTTTCTATGATCTGGAGAACTATCAGCTCGTCGATACCCGTGTGCGTGCAAAGATGTTCTCAAAATTTCGCAGATTTGCTGTCACGGCGGTGTTGGCAGCGACTTTCGGTGTTGGCGCGCTGTGTTTACATTTTATGGAAGAATCAGAGAGAAATAATACCTACACAGCCTGTCTGGAGAATGCAGAAAAATCCTCCGATACGCGGAAGACCGGTTTTCTGAAGCAGGCCATCAATCTGGAGCCGGACAGGCAGGATGCCTGGAATGAGCTGTTAAAAGAGTATTCGCGGGATCAGATATTCTCTTCCGATGAGGATTCAGAGCTGCAGGGCATTATGATGGTGACCGGGGATAGAAATGAGTCAAACATTGACGCGTTCCGGAGCGGGAATCCAGATGAATATGAGAGCTTCTGCTATGACGTTGGGGTCTTGTACTATTACTATCTGGAGAGCGGAAACGGGAAGACGCAGGCCGGAACCTATTTTGCGGTAGCGAAGGATTCCGGGTTTCTGCAGGAAACAGAGCCATCCAAAGTGGCAAGGGCGGAGCGGCTTTATGAGATCTCGAATTACTATTCCCGGCTGGGGATGGTGGACAGCACCGGCGACAGTACGATTTCTTATCAGGAATATTGGGACGCGCTGACCAGACTCTCGGCGGGCAATCTGGTGGAGCTGGATAATCCGACAACGGCACTGCTTATGTATCAGGAACTGGTCGGGCAGATGGTTACCTGGACTGCGGAGTTTAAAGATGCCGGCGTTACGGAGAATGAAATGCTGGAGCAGCTCGCGAGCATGGAGGAACATATGAGTATGGATTTTGATGGCGATCTGACCACAGCGCAGAAGGATAGCATGGCAACGCTTGAGTCTGCCATAGTTCAGGCGCGGATGGCGATCAGTTCTGCTTACAAGACAGTTGGCAACCAGTAGCGGGAGGAAGTTTATGGACAGGATAACACTATATGGCAACCTGTTTCTCACTTGTCTGGCGGTCTGCATTGGTCTGGCAGTCCTGGCAGGGGTTCTCTTTTTTGTCCTGGATATCCGAAGTGTTTTTGGATACCTGACCGGGCGGATGGCAAAGCGCCAGATTCAGCAGATGGAGGAGGAAATTGCACAGAGCGGCAGACTTTTCAGGAAGACCCGGAGTACTATGCAGTATGTCGATGAACATTTGAAAGAGGATATGGGCATCTCCGGGGCGGCGGTGCCGGGAGCGCGGAAAGTGGAAAACCTGATCCGGTCGGCATCGTTATTGCTGCGGGATGGAGAACAGGCAGCTTCATTACTGCAGGGCGAAGAACAGGAAACTTTTTTACTGCAGGGCGAAGAACAGGAAACTTTACTACTGCGGAGCGAAGGACAGGAAACTTTATTACTGCAGGGCGAAGAACAGGTTGCCTCACTGCCGCAGAATGGGGAAGAAGTAATATAGAAAGAGGAGGAAGAAAATGAGAAGGCTATCAAAACGGGGGAAGAAAATTCTGGCGATGGTGCCGGCCCTGGCAGTGATTGCAGGATTGATCCCGAATATGGCATTGCCTGAGGGGTGGCATGTTCTGGCCTGGGCGCGAAATGTATCTGCACAGAAAATAGTTTCTGTTTCTTATGTTGACACAACGGCGCCGGTAATTGGAACAATTTTCGAGACATCATACTGGAAAACGGGCGATGATAAATTGTTGGATCTGGAAGTCTCTGATGATGACTCTGGAGTTTCCGCTGTATCCGTGTACAGGGAGACGGATACAGATATCTATGCTGAATGCGATGATAATTATGCGAACATAACTTCCGGCAGTGCTGCAGGGGAGTATACGTTAACCGTGAAAAAGGAAGGTACGTACAAGATAAAGGCAGTCGACGAAGCGGGAAATGAAGCGTATTCTGATGCGTTTACCGTAAAACAGGACAGTGCAGCACCTGAAATTACGCAGTCATCCGTTGTAAATGATGCTGACATGACTGCAAAAGATACGGCATCGGATACCTATTATTTTTATTCTGCCCTGACCGCTGCCTATGTGATCGGCGATGAGGTGGGATCGGATGAAACCTGCAAGTCAGAGATATTCGTTTCTGTTTCCGGGGATTCTTATGAGACAGCTTATGCACTGGATGATTTGTCATCTGTATTTACTGCTTCCGGCAGCGGAATAGAACTGGCATATGAGAATGGAACGCTTACTGCCCGGATTGTTTTTTCCGGAACTTATACGTTTACTGTGAAAGATGAGGCAGGAAATTCTTCGACAGCGAATATTACAGCGGCTCAGTCGAGTGCTGCGCCCACGGCAGATGTGGAACTGGACGGAACTACAGTGACTTACGAGGATGTCTCCTGGTATGCAAAAGATCAAACCCCGGGTGTTGCGTTGGAGATTCGTGACGACGTCGGCATTGCCAGTATTTCTTACAGCCTGGCAGGAACCAGTGAAAAAAATGAGAAGAAGGATTATGCAGCCGGCGGTGTCTATACAAATGCGACGACATCTTATTCCGGAACCCTGGATGCGCTGCTTACCGATGCGGTAGCGGCTTTGACGGATGGCAGCTATGAGCTTTCCGTTACTGTTACCAATATAGTGGGAAAGACCGACACAGAGTCGGTAAGCTTTAAGGTAGATCAGACAGTTCCGGAATCTGCGGTTTATGTTGCATATACTTCGGATCCGTCCGGCGACTATTATGATTCTGGTATTACCACTGCTTTGTCACGCATCTTTACCAGCTCGGTGGGGAAAGTTTTTGGTAAAAATACAATCGGTTTCACGCTTTATGTGAGAGATGGCGGTTCTATAGCAATGCAATCGGGAATCGATATCGATGCCCTGAAAGAGGCAGTAAGCATAGATTCAGATGCTGCAGATAAAGTGACTCTGAATATCGCAGATAAGGTTTCCGCGGTCGGTTGCACAATCGGGAGCGGAAGTGCGGCGGTTACCGCGACTTACACTGTTGTGCGGGGAACATTAACGTCCGCCGATTCCGCGACGTTAAACACCCTGAAGATTTCTGAGATCAGGGATAATGTGGGGAATGCAATCACTGAAATTGACAGTGCGGAGATTGAAAGTGGTGATATTATTCTTGATGACGTGGCGCCGACAGTGGATGTGAGCTACGCAGAGACCACATATCTGAATAATGGAGTGTATTATTACTCTGAGAGGAAGGTGGCGGAGCCGACAGTTACACTTACCTATGGGGAAAAGTTTTTTGAGTCCTATACAGATGACGATGGGATAGTGGAGCCGGTGATTAAGGTATTTGCGGGTGATGCCGATGCGACTGCCGATGCGACGATTGAAGCGGGCACATATGATAAGGAGTCATGCACGATCAGCTATACTGTCACTCTGCCCTATGTATCCGGGGAGGAGAAAGAGTATGTGGTTTATACCAGCTATACAGACGGATCGGGAAACAGTCTGGCGCTGGCAGGGGAGACGACGGAGCTGATGGAATGTGCGGATTACGATTTCTGCACTGCGACCCTTGTACTGGACGATATTGCCCCTGCCGTGTCTGTCGCCTATCCCGAAAACAGCAGTGTGAGTGAGAATACATATAATGATGGCGGGAACAGGTATTATTTTTACAGCAGGGGGTCATCCTCGGCGGCAGAGTATGAAGAGATTGTCCTGACCTATACGGAAACTTATTATGATGTATATTTAAGTGGCGGTCAGCCTGTGAAGCCTGAAATTGTCGTAACCCGGAATGGTGTGACGAAAGCCTGTGATGTGGTGTGGAATAATCCTGGGGATGGAAAAATTACCGCTGCGGTTCAGCTTCCGTATGTGGAAGACAAAGAGTGCGAGTATGTAATTGAGACTGGCTATAAGGATGCCGCCCAGAATCCGCTGACCACTGCAGACCACACGGATAAGCTGGCCGGGACGAGCAGCGGCTATGAAAGTATGATCATTGTTCTGGATGATGCAGCGCCGGTGCTGACTGCATATTCTATCAAAGAAACTTCGACCGCAACGATAGACGGGGCGGGCGTTTACTCCAACAGGAGCGGAGATGATGTGACGATTATCTGGTCGGTGGATGACAACGATACGTATTGGGATGCGTCCGCCCTGACTTTTAAGATTTATAATAAGACGACAGGCAAAGTCTCTGTATCCGTCACCGGGGATGAAATTGAGAAGTGGAGTACAAAGGGGCGTACTCATACGGCAGCGTATACATTTGACGGTGATGAGGCTCCCGCAAATTACTATGTGGCAATTTCGTATGAGGACCGCGCCGGGAATGCGATGGTTGCGGAAGATAGTGTAGTACTGAAAAGCACAGACACAGCCGGAGTATATTCCGGTAAAGAAAAAGCGCAGTTCATCCTGGACCACACAGCGCCGGTCGTTGAGATCAGTTATAATGATGCCTATCAGCTTGTTGATGGTGACGGCGTTACCGCAGATGGCGTTACAAAACCGACCACCGGATATACGGCATATTACGGAAAGGCGCAGGGTAAGATTCAGATGGCTGTGACGATTACAGAGGATTACGCAGTAGAAAGCATGGCTAACAGGATTGATACGGCTGGTACGGCAACGGCGGCTCCATTTACCATCAAAGTGAATGGAAAAGTTTACACTGATATTGACTGGGAGGATAAGCAGGGGATAACCTATACGGCGAACCTGGTGCTGGATGCCGATGACGGCGACGATAACTACGTTATCTCCGTATTCTATGCGGATGCGGCCGGAAACAACATGATGGCCGGTGAAACGGTGGAAGGATCAGACGCCGCGTATTCCTCCGGGACCTACACCAGTGAAACGCTGGTTCTGGATACTGCCGCACCGGTTATCACAGGCATTTACAACAGCACCGTAATGAGCACGAAGAACAGCAGGGATTACTTTGACACAACATCGGCGAAGCTGGAACTGACAGTGGATGATAAAAACATTCGCGATAAGGAACTGATCGAAGCGATGTCGGGGGATAAGGCATACCTGGTCGGCTCGGCAGGCAGCAATATTTTCAGCAGTACAAAGGCCGGCGCTTATATCAATGGCCTGATCGCGGCGACGATGCACACCGGTAAGACCGTTTATACGATTCCTCTGTCGACCGAGGCTAACTATAATCTCCTGATTACCGGCTATGAAGATCTGGCGGGTAACAAGGCATTGATTGATTCTGGTTACAACCCCTATGTCTGCGTGGATGCAAATGATCCCATAGATGTAAGTTTTACCTACTCCGTATCTTCTTTGGCGGATTACTGGTCGGTGAATTACAGGACACCGGGTTACATTTTTTCCAACACGAAGCTGACTATTACAGCCAGCGCGGCGGACGAGGCTGCGGGAATTCAGTCTTTCACATTCTATGTGACAGATGAGAACGGCAAGGTTACTACGATAGTGAGGAATGACGCTGCGCCGGCGGAGAGCAAATCTGCCAGTATCACCATTCCCGTCAGCAACAGTAACTTTAAGGGTACTGTCAGGGTGGTGGCGGCTGACTGGTCGGATAACGAGACAGAGAAGACCGAAGGGCAGATCGTGGAGAGTTCGGGCATGTTCGTTTCCGCGGGCAGCGCGGTAATTACCACGCTCACCAGTCCGAGCCGGACGGTGGATGGTGTAGATTACTACAATACGGATGTAACTTTTAAGCTTACTCTGGAGGAGACTTATTCCGGACTGCGGAGCTATGAGTATAAGGCGGGCAGCCAGATTTTTTCGAGCTGCGATTATGCGGAAGCGGCGGGCTCCGATCTGGAAGCAGTAAAGACGAAGAGCATCACATACACTTATTCAAAGAACCTGACCATTTCCTCTGCTGCCAACAATGAAAACGATGTCAGCGTGGATGCGTCTTATGTGAGCAATACGGGTTACACGGGTTCTGTACAGCAGAAGTATAATATTGATATCACGAAACCGACCATCGAGGTGACCTGGGACAACAACAATGCTTCCAATGAAACGTATTACAACGCGGCGCGGACAGCGACAGTGGTCATCACGGAGCGGAACTTTGATCCGGACGATGTAGTATTTAACATTACCAATACGGATGAAACGATGCCTGCCATCAGCAGTTGGACAACCACCGGCAGCGGTGACAGCACGAAGCATATCGCGAGGGTGACATTTGGCGCGGACGGAGACTATACTTTTGCCGTTGCGTTTCAGGATCTGGCAGGAAACAAGGCGGATTATACCACGGTGGATGTGTTTACTGTGGACCAGACGAAACCGACCTATACGGTGGCCTATGATAACAACAGTTCACAGAACGTGTATTACTATGACGAGAACCGTGCGGCGACCATTGACGTGTATGAACACAACTTTGATCCTGCTGCAGTTACGATCACTGTGACAAAGGATGGCGCCGCCTTCACGCCGGTGATTTCCGGATGGAGCACCAATGGTGACCACAATGTGGCGACGGTAAGCTTTAACACGGACGGAGAGTATACGTTTACTCTCTCCGGTACGGATATGGCCGCCAATCCGATGAATGATTATACGGAAGATCACTTTGTGGTGGATACCACAGAGCCGGTGATTGAGATTTTCGACATTGAGAACTATTCCGCGAATAACAGTGTGGTTGCTCCGGGTGTGCGTTACAGCGATACGAACTATGACCCCAACGCTATAGTGGTGGAGCTGGACGGTTATGATAACGGTGTGACGACAATCGATGGGTTAGCGCCATCTGTCAGCGGCGACAGTGTGGAAGTCAAAATGGATGACTTCGCATACGAACAGTCGGTGGATGACATGTATACCCTGACGGCCACGGTTTACGACCTGGCGGGCAACAGTGCGGAGGCGTCTGTTGTCTTCTCCGTCAACCGTTTCGGTTCGGTCTATACCTTTGATACGGCGACAGACGGACTGGTAGGCGAGGATGGAAAGTATTACACCGATGAGGAGCAGGATATTGTCGTGATCGAAACGAACGTAGATACGCTGGAGGAGAGGAGTATTGCGAAGAGCACCAATGGCAGTCTGACCACCCTGACCGAAGATGACGATTATTCTGTGAAGTCCAGCGGAAATGATATGAGCTGGAAGCAGCACACCTATACTGTTGACAGGGAGAATTTTGCGGATGAGGGTGAATATGTTCTGACGTTCACCTCCGTAGACCGCGCGACTAACAGCAACAGGAATGAAAAGAAAGTGGCTTTTGTGGTGGATAAAACGGCGCCGACTGTTACGGTAGCCGGCGTGGCCGACGGCGGGCAGTACAGGCAGGACAGCATGGATATTTCCATCAGCGCTTCCGATAATGTCCGTATTGATTCGGTTACCGTCACCAATGATGGTGAGTCAACAACTTATGATTACGAGATTGTTACCAGCGGTGCGTTCTCCTATACGATGAACAGTAAGAACAGCCGTCAGACCCTTGTGGTAGTGGCAAAAGATGCGGCGGGTAATGAGAGCACATGTATGAGCTTGGTGGATGAGAACGGTAACATCACGGAGATGAGCGCGGTGAGCTACCTGCTGACCACCAGCTTGTGGATCCAGTTTATTTCCAATAAGGTGCTTGTGACCGTGGCAGCCGCGGCTCTCATAGCCATCCTGGCTCTGTTCAGGTGGTTCCTGATCGAAAAGAAAAGACGGAAAGGTAAGGAGGAAGGACAGGCAAAAGTGTAAGGAAAAGCGCTGAAAAATGTTTTTCCTTGCAAAATGATCTGCGATGTGTTATTATACGAAACCATAAGGGAAATGCAGGGAAGGAGACTCTTATCTTCAGAGACCGACAGGAATACAGCGTCACCGACTGAGAGCGCTGTTTGGAGGAGGAGACAAAGGGAACACTCTGGAGCAGACGGGCTGAATGCGAAGAAACTTCAGTAGGCTCGTACGGGTCGCGCACGTTATGCGTATGAGTGGGGAGCGTTACGTTCCCAATGCGGGTGGTACCGCGGAATAGAGTTATTTCGCCCTGAGATGTCGTAGGATGTCTCAGGGTTTTCTTTTTGTAATTATTCAGAACCAGGCAAATTTGTAGAAAAACAGTGTCAGATGCTTGCATTCGTAAGCTGGTTTTTGTACAAATTTATCTGGCGGGAACGCGACAGCGAGGAAATGTACCCGCAGGGCAGACCCATAGCATTTTCGAGCCTGGTTTTGAATAATTAACTAGATGTGTTTATGTTCAAAGAAATATCGAAATAGAGAAGATATTTCGCCCCGCGATTTTAGGAAAAGGAGTACAGTATCATGAAAGTAATCACAGGAGTAACACCGAAGGAGACGCTGGAGATCAGTGAGATCCGCTCACAGAACCTGAATGGCTGCGAGATCCGGGTCAACGGGGCGGTGCACACGATCCGTGACATGGGTGAGGTAGCATTTATCGTTCTGCGCAAACGCGAAGGTCTTTTGCAGTGTGTCTGGGAGCAGGGCGTCTCTGATTTCAGCCTGAAAGAGATCAAAGAGGCGGCTACCGTGGAGTTTGCAGGCATTGTAAACCGGGAGGAGCGGGCTCCGCAGGGGTTTGAGATTCGCATCCGGACGGCGAGGATTCTGTCGGAACCGGCGGAACCGATGCCGCTGCAGATTTCCAAATGGAAGATGAACACTTCCCTGGAGGCAAAGTTGAACAACCGGGCGGTTTCCCTCCGCAATATCCGGGAGCGCGCGAAGTTCCGCCTGCAGGAGGGTATCACCCGGGGATTCCGCGACTTTCTCTACGGGCAGGGCTTTACCG
>JAJQAD010000215.1 GCA_021204005.1 Clostridiales bacterium | reverse complement strand
AAAGTGTTGGCTTTTCTATGAAACAACACTTCTTATTTGCTTGACGAATAAAAGTGTAAAAGTTATAATTCGTATATTGAGAAAAAAGGACACCGTCTGGAATGGCGGTGAGTGCACAATCAGAGAAAATTGTGGAGGGTGAGAGATATGAGTTTAAAAAAGTGTGCTTGTATTGATACCTTATATACAGAGCTGGAGTGGAAAGACCGGTTTCTGGCAGCCAGGAATGATGGATTCGCAGCGGTAGAATTCTGGGACTGGAGAATACGCGATCTGGATGAGACAAAGGAAATGGCGGAAAAAGCAGGAATCGCAATCAGCGGATTTAACGGGGATGCGGATTATTCGCTGGTAGATCCGGCACAGAAAGATGATTATCTGGAGGATTTAAAGCGATCTCTGGAAGCTGCTGCAAAAATCGGCGCTTCCAGCGTTACCATCCATTCCAATGCGCTGGGTGAAGGCGGTATAGTCGTGGATCATTATGACAATCTGTCACACACGGTAAAACTCTGTGCGATGTATGATACGTTGAAAAGCTGTGCAAAAATGGCGGAGGAAGCGCAGATTAATTTACACCTGGAAGCGTTGAACGTGACGACGGATCATGTAGGAAACTTCCTGCAATTCACACAGATGGGAGCGGAAATCTGCCGGCTGATTGGCTCTCCGAGATTGAAACTGCTCTATGATGTGTATCATATGCAGCTTAATGAGGGCTGTATCTGTGATACAATTTGTAATTACGGAGACCAGTTCGGACATATTCACGTGGCAGATGCACCGGGACGCCATGAGCCGGGAACCGGAGAAATCAATTATAAGAAAGTGATCCGATGTCTGGAAGAGGTGGGATATACTGGTTATATCGGTTATGAATTGTTCCCGTTGAAAGATACCAAAACTGCTGTAAAAGCAATTATGGAAGTGTAAAATTGAATTACAGATGATGTTAAAAACATAAAGGAGAGAATTATGTTTCAGATTAATGATAACTATCAGAAGCTGCCGGGCAGCTATCTGTTCAGCACAATCGTGAAGAAAGTGAGGGAATACCAGGAAGCGAATCCGGAGAAGAACCTGATCCGTCTCGGCATCGGCGACGTGACCCAGCCGCTGGCTCCCGCCATCATCGAGGCGCTTCACGGCGCGGTGGATGAGATGGGTAACGCGGCGACTTTTCGCGGATATGCGCCGGATCTGGGTTACGAGTTCCTGCGCAATGCCATCGCGGAGAATGATTACCGGTCAAGAGGATGTGACATCAGCCCGGATGAGATCTTTGTCTCCGACGGTGCGAAGAGTGACTCTGCAAATATCCAGGAGATTTTTTCTGTGGAGAATAAGATTGCGGTCTGCGACCCGGTTTATCCGGTGTATGTGGATTCCAATGTCATGGCGGGCCGGACCGGCACCTATGACCCGGCCACGGAGATGTGGAGCGATGTGATCTACATGCCCTGCACGAAGGAGAATAATTTCGTGCCGGAGTTCCCGAAAACGGCACCGGATATGATCTACCTTTGCCTACCTAACAACCCGACCGGCACCACGCTGACGAAGGATCAGCTGCAGGAGTGGGTGGATTACGCGAATAAGATAGGCGCGGTAATCCTTTATGACGGCGCATATGAGGCGTATATCTCCGAGGACAATGTGGCGCACACTATTTATGAGTGCGAGGGCGCGAGAACCTGCGCGATTGAGCTGAAGAGCTTTTCCAAGAACGCCGGATTTACCGGAGTCCGCCTGGGATATACGGTGGTTCCGAAGGAGTTAAAGTGCGGTGATGTCGCTCTTCACGGCATGTGGGCGCGGCACCACGGCACTAAGTTCAACGGCGCTCCTTACATCGTGCAGCGCGCCGGGGAAGCGGTTTACAGCACTGCCGGGAAAGCGCAGTTAAAGGAACAGGTGGCTTATTATATGAAAAATGCCGCTGCCATCAAGAACGGGCTGCAGGAGGCCGGTTATGAAGTGTTCGGCGGAGTCAATGCGCCGTATATCTGGCTGAAGACACCGGATCAGATGACATCCTGGGAGTTCTTCGATTACCTGCTCGCAACGGCGAATGTGGTCGGTACGCCCGGTTCCGGCTTCGGACCCAGCGGGGAAGGGTATTTCCGCCTGACAGCGTTTGGTACTTATGAGAATACGCTGGCAGCGCTGGAGCGCATCAGGGCGATGTAAGAGAGAATACATAGTTTTATAATAGAACGTCCCTATAGCCATACTTGTCCGGGTATTTGCGAACGCATGTGCTTATGCATAGGTAATAAATGGTTGTAGGGACGTTTTTTTAGCATCAGTCTGTGGAAAGTTACGTAACGGGTGTTTTATATGTATACAAGGAGGGGGATCTGTGAAAGATAAAAAACAGTTGAAATCGGAGCGGATTTTCGCTATACTGTAACAGCATTCAGTTTTGTGTTTGCGGGAATGCAGAGCATGAAACGATAGCTGCCTTATCATATGCGTATGCGGATATGGCGGAATTGGCAGACGCGCTGGTTTTAGGTACCAGTGGGAGACCGTGCAGGTTCGAGTCCTGTTATCCGCATTTTGGAAATTGCGAAAGACAGGGAAACCGACGATACAGATGGTATTGCCGGTTTTTCTTTTCGTTTACGGTTATTGTGCTGCGGAATCTGAAAGAAGCCGGTTGACTCAGCAGAAGCATTGTGCTACAACGGAAAAAGAAGAGTACAGATGCGGGGAAATGTGATATGGTTCAGATGCAGGGAAAAGGAATATCAAAAGGAGTGATAAGCGGTCCGTTGTATTTTTTTCGCCGCCGCGACAGAGCGGTTGTAAAATATACGGCAGAAGATACAGAAGGCGAAAAAAACGTTTTCGGGCGGCACAGAAGCAGTCCATCGAACAACTGGAGGTTCTGACGCAAAAATGCTGGGAGGAGTCCGGGAAAGAGAATGCTGCCCTTTTTAAAAATCATGCCATGTTTGTGGAAGATGACAGCTATGTGGATGCAGTGATGGAGAAGCTAGAAGGGGAATCCTGCAACATTGAGTATGCGGTACAGCAGGCCGGAGAACAGTTTGCGGCTATGTTCGCAGCTATGGACGACGATTATATGCGTGCAAGAGAGGTGGATATCCGTGATGTGACCCGGCGGCTCCTGAACAATCTGACGGGCATCGCAGAGGACGGCATTGACCCGGTGGCTCCGGTGGTGCTCGCAGCGGATGATCTCGCTCCGTCAGAAACACTGCGGCTGGATAAGACGAAGATCCTTGGATTTATCACACAGGGCGGCTCCGGCAACAGTCATACGGCTATCCTTGCCCGTGCAATGGGAATTCCGGCAATCTGCGGCCTGGGAGAAGCATTAAAGCAGGAGTATGAGGGACGGCAGGCGTATATGGACGGCGAGACCGGGCAAGTCTTTCTGGATCCGGACGAGATGACGGTGCAGATGTTTCAGGATAAGGCGGAAAAACAGCGGGAGAGGAAAGCGCTGATGGAGAACCTGAAGGGGAAAGAGGATGTGACCCTGGACGGCAGGAGGATTGAGCTCTGCTGCAACATCGGATCGCCTGATGATGTCAGCGCGGTTCTCGCCAATGACGGGCAGGGGATCGGGTTGTTCCGCTCGGAATATCTGTATCTGGCTGCCGGCGACTACCCGACGGAGGAGGAGCAGTTTGAGGCGTACAGGGCTGTGGCCGCGGCTATGGAAGGGAAACGCGTCATTATCCGCACCCTTGACATCGGCGCGGATAAGCAGGCGGGTTACTTTGGCTTGCAGAAAGAGGAAAATCCTGCCATGGGGCTCCGCGCTATCCGTATCTGTCTCAACCGTCCGGAGGTATTCCGCACGCAGCTGCGGGCACTGTACCGCGCTTCTGCGTTTGGAAAAGTGTCTATCATGTTTCCGATGGTCACCTCTGTGTGGGAAGTGGAAGAATGCAGGCGCGCCTGCAGGAGTGTGATGAAAGAACTGGAGCAGGAGGGAATTCCCTTTAATCCGGATACAGAAATCGGTATTATGATTGAGACGCCGGCGTCGGTTTTCATGGCAGCTGAGCTGGCTGAACTGGTGGACTTCTTTTCCGTGGGGACGAATGATCTGACCCAGTACATGCTGGCCTGTGACCGCCAGTGTAATGACCTGGGCAGATTCTGTGACCCGCACCACCCGGCTGTACTGCGGGCGTTGAAATTCACTGCGGATGCGGCACATCGGGCGGGAATCAGGATCGGTATCTGTGGGGAACTGGCCGCGGACGTAAGTCTTCTGCCGACATTTCTTGCGATCGGCATTGATGAGCTCAGCGTTTCTCCGGAAGCGGTGCTGCCGCTGCGGGCTGCCATCCGGAAGAGCAACGCGCAGGCCTGCACACTGGAAAAGCTGGAATGCCAGAGGAATGATGCCGGAAAAGAATGAATGCAAAACGGTGGAGGCAGTTTATGCAATTTCACCAAAAAACACCAGATATAGATTTTCCCCTTGAATTCAACCACAAGATATAGTAGAATGGGTCTCACAGCGCCGCATGCGTTGCGGGATCTGTTTTTTTTCACCAGAAGGGAGAAGTCATATGAAGATTATAAAGAGAAGCGGGGTAGAAGTACCCTTTGATCTGGACAAGATCACAGCGGCTGTGGTAAAGGCCAATGAGAGCGTTTCCGATATGGAGCGGATGACGCCGGAGCAGATTGCCGTGATTTCGGCGAATATGCGCACAATCTGCGAGGGAATGAACCGCGCGCTCTCCGTGGAGGAGATACAGGATTTTGTGGAGAATCAGATTATGAACCAGCGGGCCTTCTCGGTTGCCCGCAGCTATATTACCTATCGGTATAAGAGAGCGCTGGTCCGCAAATCGAATTCCACCGATGAGCAGATTTTAAGCCTTCTGGAGTTTGACAACGAGGAAGTTAAGCAGGAGAATTCCAACAAAAACCCGGCGGTCAACAGCGTGCAGCGCGATTATATGGCCGGCGAGGTGAGCAAGGATATCACGAAGCGTTTCCTGCTTCCCCAGGACATCGTGGAGGCCCATGAGGCGGGACTGATTCACTTTCATGATTCGGATTATTTTGCGCAGCACATGCACAACTGCTGTCTGGTGAATCTGGAGGATATGCTGCAGAACGGAACGGTTATCAGCGAGACCATGATTGAAAAGCCGAAGAGCTTTTCCACGGCCTGCAACGTGGCGACCCAGGCCGTAGCGCAGATTGCCAGCTCCCAGTACGGCGGGCAGAGCATCTCCCTGGCGCATCTGGTTCCTTTTGTCCAGGTCAGCAGGGAAAAGTACCGCAAAGAGGTTGCCTATGAGTTTGAGCAGAACGGCATTGAGGCGGATGAAGAGACCATCAACCGCGTTGCCGAGATGCGTGTCCGCAAGGAGGTCAAGCAGGGCGTGCAGATGATCCAGTATCAGGTGATCACGCTGATGACGACCAACGGACAGGCTCCGTTTATCACGATTTTTATGTATCTGGACGAAGTGCCGGAAGGACAGCTGCGGGACGATCTGGCCATGGTGACGGAGGAAGTGTTAAAGCAGCGGATTCAGGGTATTAAGAATGAGAAAGGCGTGTACATCACTCCTGCGTTCCCGAAGCTGATCTATGTGCTGGAGGAGGACAATATCCGCGAGGGTACTCCATACTGGTATCTGACCCAACTTGCGGCAAAGTGTACCGCGAAGCGCATGGTTCCGGATTATATCTCTGAGAAGGTGATGCTTCAGAATAAAGTTGACAAGAATGGGGAAGGGCACTGCTATACCTGCATGGGCTGCCGTTCTTTCCTGACACCTTACGTAGATCCCGAGACCGGGGAGCCGAAGTATTACGGCCGTTTCAACCAGGGCGTGGTGACGCTGAATCTGGTGGACATCGCCTGCTCCTCCGGCGGAAAGATGGATCTGTTCTGGCAGATTTTCGATGAGCGGCTGGATCTTTGCTACCGCGCGCTGATGTGCCGGCACAACCGCCTGAAGGGCACGCCCTCCGACGTGGCACCGATTCTGTGGCAGCACGGGGCGCTGGCCCGTCTGAAAAAGGGCGAAACCATCGATAAGCTGCTCTACGGCGGCTATTCCACCATTTCCCTCGGCTATGCGGGATTGTGCGAGTGTGTGCGCTATATGACGGGCAAGTCACATACCGACCCGTCGGCGACGCCGTTCGCACTTGAGGTGATGCAGCACATGAATGATGCCTGCGCGAAGTGGAAAGCGGAAAACAATATTGACTTCAGCCTTTACGGGACGCCGCTGGAGTCCACTACCTATAAGTTTGCGAAATGCCTGCAGAAGCGGTTTGGTGTGATTCCCAACGTGACGGACAAGAATTATATCACCAACAGCTATCATGTCCATGTGACAGAGGAGATTGATGCCTTTGAGAAGCTGAAATTCGAGGCGCAGTTCCAGGCACTTTCCCCCGGCGGTGCGATCAGCTATGTGGAGGTGCCGAACCTGCAGAATAACCTGGACGCCGTGATCGCTGTGATGCAGTATATCTATGACAATATCATGTACGCAGAGCTGAACACCAAGAGCGATTTCTGCCAGCGGTGCGGTTACACCGGTGAGATTCAGATTAAGGAAGAGGACGGAAAGCTGTTCTGGGAGTGCCCGAGCTGCGGCAACCGGGATCAGAATACGATGAATGTGGCGCGGCGGACCTGCGGCTATATCGGCACCCAGTTCTGGAACCAGGGTCGGACACAGGAGATCAAAGAGAGAGTGCTGCATCTGTAGGAGACCTGTGGTAACTGATGAAATAAAAGGTCATGGAACAGACTCGGATATCTGTTCTGTGACCTTTTCAATCTGAATATGGAGAATGATATGTATTACTCTGGAATTAAAGCATTCAGCACGGAAAACGGACCCGGCGTCCGGGTCAGCCTCTTTGTATCCGGCTGCAGGAACCGCTGCAAAGGCTGTTTCCAACCGGACACCTGGGATTTTTGTAATGGAGAAAAATTTACGGAAGAGACGGAAAAACAGATATTGGAACAGTTAAAACCGTCATATATATCAGGGCTGACATTACTTGGCGGTGATCCATTTGAGCCGGAAAATCAGGAGGGGCTGATCGATTTTGTCCGTAAGGTAAAGCAGAGGTATCCGGAGAAAACCATATGGGCATTCACCGGTTATCTGCTGGAGACTGACCTGGTAAAAGGCGGGAAGAAATATACGTCGTATACGGAAGAATTACTGGGATATATAGATGTCCTTGTGGATGGTCCGTTTATCGAGGAACAGAAGAATCTGATGCTGTCTTTTCGTGGTTCGGAAAACCAGCGGATTATCCTGATGGATGAGACGCGTCGCACCGGCAAAGTAGTGTTATCTCCGTTGATGAAATGAGGGATTCGCCCATTTTCCAGATGGTGACAACATAGGCTTTGCTTTCATTGACGACTCTTTCTTTAAAAATACAGGTATCTTTTCATTGGCTATCAAGCCTGTCTGTTTTAAACCTCACCATAATAATGGCGTCTGGGAGCCAAAGACACGATGATGTGGATAAAATGTCAGTCTGACGTTAGAATCACATAATGTTCACAATTTTCCACAATTTCTTCACATACAATTCAATAAATCTATGTAAAATTTACACATTCGCAGGGTAAATGTAGAATATTATGCCCGGTATATTGTGTTAGTCATTAAAAACGAATGGGGTTGAGGTATTACGCAGAAAGACTGCGATATGACATAGCGATTTCATGCGTTTTCCCATCCCCATCATATGATTAAGATGACAAAGTGGGTATGATACAGCCATTCCCTGCGATGGAAAGGAGGATACAGATTGATTGAAGTAAGAAATTTGACAAAGCAGTATGGCAGCCATATAGCGGTTTCTGATCTGTCGTTTACCATCACACCCGGTAAGATTTACGGATTTCTCGGGCCGAACGGCGCCGGCAAGACGACGACGATGAATATCATCACCGGTTGCCTGGCTGCGACATCAGGAGAGGTGAAGATTGGCGGGTATGATATTTTTGAACAGCCAAAAGAGGCCAAGAGTCTTGTCGGATATCTGCCGGAAGTGCCGCCGCTTTATATGGATCAGACTCCGAGGGAATACCTGTATTTTGTTGCGCGCGCAAAAGGGATGAAGCGGCAGGAGATACAGACGGAGCTTGCAAAGGCGATTGCGGAGACTAAGATTGAGGAGGTTGCGGATAAAATGATCCGCCATCTGTCCAAAGGTTATCGTCAGCGTGTCGGCATTGCCCAGGCGTTGCTCGGAAATCCTGAGATTATTATTCTGGATGAACCTACGGTCGGTCTCGACCCGGCTCAGATTATTGAGATACGCGAACTGATAAAAATGCTTGGCCGGAAACATACGGTTATCTTAAGCTCTCATATTTTGTCGGAAATCCAGGCAATCTGTGATGAGGTACTCATTATTCATAAGGGGCATCTGGTCGTCTTCGACAAGCTCGAGAATTTAGGCAAGGCTTTATCCGCCGGTAATATGGTGGAAGTTTGCTGTGAAACCTCGGCAACGAAAATGCGGAAGCTGCTTGCACCTGTCAAAGGGATTACTTCTATTAAAATACAGGAGGAGAGCAAGACATTCTGCAGCGCTCTGTTGTCGGTTGGGGATGAGAATCCGACAGAGGTCTGCCGGGAGGTTTTCCTCGCCTATGCACAGGCCGGGGCTGTTCTGCAGAAGCTGAATCCGGTCACTGCGACACTGGAGGATATCTTTATGAAGATTACCGGTGACCAGGGAGGATATGTTCCCGCTGTAAATACAGAGACACAATCGGAAGTTACATCGATAGCCGGGAACCGTAAAAAAGGGGCGGAAAAAACACAGCGTATGAGCATTAAGTCGGAGCCGGAGGAACCTGAGCCCCCGAATCTGGAGGAAGAAGAAAATTCGGAAAACCGAACGGATCAGGCGCGGCAACAGACCGCAGAAAAGGAGGCCGAAACGGAATGATTGCAGTATTAGAACATGAATTGGCGTTGTACTATCACAGTATGCGAACTTACGTATTCGGCGCATTCCTGCTGGTGTTTACCGGTATCGGGGCGTTAATGTATAACATCAATGCTTCCGTCGCGAATTTTGAGTACGTGCTGAGTTTTATCTCCATTACCTTTATTATTCTGGTGCCGATTCTGACCATGCGGATTATGGCCGAGGAGCGGAGCCAGAAAACGGATCAGCTGCTTTTTTCTCTGCCCGTTTCTACTACAGGAATCGTGATCGGGAAATTTCTCTCTATGCTGGTCATCTTTGCAATTCCGATGGCAATTATCAGCTTTTATCCGTTGATTTTTTCTCGGTTTGGCGATGTTTATTTACCTACATCTTATGGTTCTATTCTGGCATTTTTTCTGCTGGGTCTGGCATTGATGAGTATGGGAATGTTTGTCAGCTGTCTGACGGAATCCCAGAGCATGGCGGTAGGTATCTGTATTGTCGTGATGCTTTTTGCCTATTACTGTGACACTCTTTCCGAGTATGTGTCTTCCACGACTGTGGGGTCTGTCATCGGCCTGGCTGTTGTGATCGCGCTGGTGGCGCTTATCGTGCGCCTGCTGACGAAGTCGAATTTTGCAGGGATTCTGGTTGCTGTGGTATTGGCGGCAGCAGTGCTGATTGCTTATCTGTATGATAACACGATTCTGGAGGGCCTTCTTCCGAATATCATGGGAAATCTAAGCCTGTATACCCGGTTTAATACCTTTGTAAATGGTGTGTTTGATCTGACCGCGCTGGTATATTTTGCCAGTGTGATCATTTTCTTCCTGTTCCTCTGTGTGCAGGCTCTGGAGAAACGGAGGTATAACGGATGAATAAATTGAAAAACACGGAAAAACGTAATTTGAAACGAAATAGAAAACAGAGCATGGATGCCTTAAATACCCGGACCGCGAAGGTGGGCGGTTACAGCTTTATAGTCACGGTGGTTGTTCTGGCAATTCTGGTTCTGGTAAATGTGGCGGTATCATCTCTGCCCAGCACCTGGACGCAGTTCGATATTTCATCCGCCCAGCTTTATTCGGTTACCTCCTCCACCAAATCCGTAGCGCAGAATCTCACGGAAGAGGTCACAATCTACTGGATCACGCAGGAGGGCGAGGAGGACACGGTGATTGAGAAGCTGCTGAATGTCTACGATGCCCTCAGCGACAATATCACAGTGGAAAAGAAAAACCCGGATATTTATCCGACATTTGCTTCCCAGTATACGGATGAGACGGTGGAAAATAATTCTCTGATTGTGGAATCCGGTGACACCTATCGATATATTGCCTACAGTGATATCTATGAGAGTGACTACTCCGATTATTATACGACAGGTTCGGTATCTTCCTCTTTTGATGGGGAGAGTGAGATTACGACAGCGATTGACTATGTCGTTAGTGAGGATCTGCCAGTCATTTATCTGCTGACAGGACATGGGGAAGCGGATCTCTCAGACAGTCTCTCAGAAAGCATCGAAAAGGCGAATATTGAGACAGAGGAGCTTTCCCTGCTGACGGTAGACGAGATTCCGGAGGATGCGGACGCGATTCTGATCTATGCTCCGACCAGTGACATTTCTGAGGAGGAGGCTGACATGCTGACAGAATACATGGAAGAGGGCGGTCATCTCTTTGTTATGTCCGGACCGCAGGAAGAGGATGAGCTGATAAATCTCCACTCTATCCTGGAGAATTACGGAATCACGACGGAAGAGGGTATTGTCGTGGAGGGAAACCGTGATAACTATGCGTTCGGCTATCCTTATGTGCTGCTGCCGGAGTTGGGGGATTCCGATATCACATCAGAGCTTTCTGAGAACAACAGTTATATTATTGTGCCTGTCGCGCAGGGCCTGACCATCGGAGATACGGATGACAATGTGACGGTGACGTCGCTTCTGACAACGACTTCGGAATCATTTTCCAAGATTGCGGGCTATAGCCTGGATACCTATGACAAGGAAGACGGTGATATTGACGGGGCGTTCTCAGTCGCTGTTTCCGTGGAGGATTCCGACAGCGGTGCCATGATGATCTGGATCAGTTCAGACGATATGATGGAAGATACCTATGTGTCGTACTCATCCGGCGCCAACTCTGATTTTGTGATGAATGCTGTTTCCTGGCTGATTGGAGAGACGGATTCCATCTCTATACGGTCAAAGTCTCTGAGCTATAGCTATCTGACAATCAGCACAAGCCAGGCAAATATCATCAAAGTTTGTCTGATTGCCGTGATTCCGCTGTGCTATCTGTTTTTCGGCATTGAAGATATGGTTAGGAGGAGAAAAAAATCATGAAGCGTTCGAAAAAACTGCTGATTCTCGGGATTGTTGTGGCAGCGCTCTGCGCAGTGGTCGGCGTGGAGCGGGTCGTGACACAGCATGTGGACAGCATTAATACGACGGATGAAGTAATTTTAAGTCTGGATCAGGAGACGCTCACCAGTGTTTCCTGGACATACGAAGAGGAAACGTTAGAGTTTGAACAGACAGACGATGTCTGGTATGACAGCAACGATGCAGCTTTTCCGGTGAACCAGGAAACGCTCACGGATTTTCTGTCCTGGTTTGAGGAAGTGCATGCCTGCTTTATCATTGACGATGTGGAAGATTATAGTCAGTACGGCCTGGAGGAACCCCAGTGTACGGTGACGCTTACCACGGAAGACGAGGAGATTGTGGTTTCCATCGGAGATTACTCTACTATGGATGAACAGCGATATATTGAGATCGGGGACGGCAAAGTCTACCTGGTCGAAGAAGATATTTTAGAGGATATTTCCACGGAGCGGGATGACTTTATGCAACAGGATGAAATCCCTTCCATTGACACTCTGGAGGAGATGACCGTTTCCGGTAAAACTGACCTGGATGCGGTGTATGATCCGGATGGAAGCTACTCCTATACAGACAGTTACAATTACTATCAAGTGGAGGACGACGGTACCTATCTGATGCTGGATGATAGTCTGGTGGAGAGTTATCTCAGTTCACTGGCTTCCTTAAGTCTGACGGATTATGTGACCTACACCGCTTCAGATGTTGACCTGTCTGATTACGGTCTGGATGACCCGGTCTACACGATCACTGTAATGGGAACGACGGAGGTGGAAATCGAAACAGAAGAGGATGATGCAGACGAAGAGACTTCTGATGATGAGACGGCAGATACCACGGATGATGAGACAGAGGACACCGCTGACGATGGTACTTCGGAGGATGAGGCTGACGCAGAGGAAACTGAGGTTGAGACAGAAGATGTGGAAGTTGTCATCTATATCGGTCAGGTCACCGAGACTGCCGATGAGGAGGATGAAGATGATACAGTCACAACCTATCTCCGTGTCGGCGACAGTGAGATTATTTATCAGCTTGACAGTTCCGATTATGATAGCTTGAGCGCTGTCACCTATGATGATCTGCGTCCGACAGCTGTGCTTAATGCAGACTGGGATGAGGTTACCGGCATTTCCTTCGCTGTTGACGGAGAAACCTATGAGGTAACCGTTATGGATGAGGCGGAGTATGAGGAAACATATGGCTCAGATGAGGATGATGAAGAGACGGAGGATTCTTCTGAGGATTCCGAAGAGGAGGAGAGCGGGTACGTTTACCTGATTAATGAGCAGAAAATTGACTTTGATACGGCAATCACTGCGGTTGATGATCTGACCATTGATTCTTTTACCAATGAGGAAAACAGCGATACTCTGGAACTGTCGATGACGCTGCAGCTGTCCGATGAAAGGTATTCTTCGGTTGAGATGGAGATTTATCAGTATGACAGCGAAGACTGTCTGGTTCTGGTAGACGGTGAGCCGGTCGGTTTGCTGGAGAGGAGCCTTATGGTGGATCTGCGGGAAGCGCTGACTACGATCGTACTGGGGCTGGAGTAGAAATTGCTTCCGGATCATGCGTATCGAGAGATAGCCGACAGTAAAAAATATGGCGTTGAAATACAGATACCTTTGATTGAGAAAGAAAGAATAAAGCTATATCGCAGCGTTTGGTGGTGGACAAAATGTCCACCACCAGCGTAAAACATTCTCTTTCAAAAAAAGTATTTTGAAAATACAACATTGGTTCACGAGTGTTTCCGCATGGCAGCCCGCTTTCTCAAGGTCGGGTCCAGAATCTTCTTTCTCAGCCGCAGGCTCTTCGGCGTGACCTCCAGC
>JAJQAD010000094.1 GCA_021204005.1 Clostridiales bacterium | reverse complement strand
ATCACAGCCAGGGCGGTGAGAAGTTCTTTCGCTGTAAATCCTGCGATGACTCCCGATACTCCTTCCTCCATCAGTTTGCGGCAGTCCGCCTCACCTGTGATCGCATTGACATGCCCCGGATAGAGAAACGCGTCCGCACTGCCCTTCAGCGCCTCATACGCGTTTGGCATCGTCTTGTTTGCAGTCAGCACGGAAAAATTAGATAATCCCTGTTCCCTTGCTTTTTTTACCGCAAGACAGACGGACGGCGTGGTTGTCTCAAATCCAACCGCCAGAAAAACCACCTGCTTTTCCGGGTTGTCCGCCGCAAAAGTCACAGCGTCAAGCGGCGTGTATACGATCTGAATTTCCGCCCCTTCCGCTCTCGCCCCTGCCAGGCTCATCTCGGTTCCAGGCACGCGGATCAGATCGCCAAAGGTACAGATCGTGCAGCCTTTTTCCAATGCCAGCATCACAGCCTCGTCGATAAAGCCGACCGGCGTCACACAGACAGGACATCCCGGCCCGGAGATCAGCTCAATATTTTCCGGCAGGATATTCCGGATACCCAGACGGAAAATTTCATGGGTATGGGTGCCGCAGACCTCCATGATCCGAAGTTTCGGACCGTTGTAATTTTCAATGATATTTCTTGCTTTTATGATTGTGTTATCCATATTACTTCTACCTGTATCCCCTTACAGTCACAGCAGACTAAATTTGAATATCGTAATTTCATTAGAATCTCATTCATAAGAGCAGACTGAATTTGAACATCGTAATTTCATCACAATCTAATTCATAAGAATAGTCCCTGTCCTTTATCTTTTCACAGCAGTCCTATGATGTCCTCTGCCTCAGACTCATCGTCCCCGTTAATTTTTGCGATGGCGACTCCCGCGTGAACCATCACATAGTCGCCCGGTTCCAGCTCATCCAAAAGCTCCGCAGACACCTCGCGCTTCGCGCCGGAAGCATCCACCAGCGCCATGCCGTCTTTGATTCCTACGACTCTTGCCGATAATCCTACACACATATCCATATCCTCCTCGTCTTATTTTTTACCTTCGCTATACTTATATTGTAAATATTACAATTTTTTAGATTTCAGCAGTTTACGTTGCGTTTATCTATCAGGCATATCTCATTTTCTGCCACAACAGCACATGTCAAAACCCATTATTTTTATAATTTCTAAAGTATAGTGGGTATTTTTTTCTTCACAACCTAATCATTTTCATTTTTTTGAATATAGTGGGTAATTTTTTTGCTTTGTGACCTACTTATTTGTTTATTTGCTAATTTAGTGGGAAATTTTTATTCCCTATAACCCACAATTTTCGTTTTTTAATATTTTCGCAGGTATTTATTTTGCCTGCTAACCCACTATTTTAAAATTATTTGATTTTAGAAGGTTATCTCGCATTTGATTTACCCATTAATCATCAATTTTCTTTTCTTCTGTAGGTTTTTAAATAATAAACTACAGTAAAGACAACTATGGCTGTAATGATACGTTTATAAGCTCTCTATCGTGTTCGATCTTATAGGGGAACCATCCATATTTTGGAATTTATAAATCATCTTATCGAGGTTTCCCCTGAATTCAGGTACGCCATCCCCGCCGCTGCCTGTCCCAGTGCCAGTCCGCCGTCATTTGGGGGAATCATGCGATGGCGATAGACGGTAAATCCCGATTCCTGCAAACCAGCTTCACAGAGTTCCAGTAACAGCTGGTTCTGGAATACTCCCCCGCTTAATGCACAGGAGGTAATGCCGGTTTTTTCGGAGATTTCGCAGCATCCGGCGACAATCTGTTCCGCAAGCATTTTATGGAAAAAATACGCCAGCCGGCAGGGATCTTCCCCTGCAAGGCGCTGTTCGACGATAAACCGAACCAGATCATCTGTAGAAAGCAGTATTCTGCCTTCTTTCTCATCACCTGGATCTTTTTTACTGATGTCCATCTTTTCAGCGTTCTCCTTAACGCCGACTTCTTTGTTCTTCTCTGCGTATCCGTTTATGCTTTTCACAATGTCATCCAGAAAATCACGATCAATATCTGTCTTCTCATTGCTGCCCTCAGAGCTCTTTTTCATGTCAGAGTTCTTTTTCATGTCAGAGTTCTTTGCCATATCAGAGTTCTTTGCCATGTCAGGGCTTTTTATCATGTTGGAGTTCTTTTTCATTCTCCTCTCGATATACTCCTCCGCCCGAAACTGCAGCGTTGTGGATGCCTCCCCCTCGAATGTCGAGCTTTTCCGAATTCCGAGAATCGCGCTGACTGCATCAAAAAGCCTTCCGGCGCTGGTTGATACCACAGCGTTAATTTTTCTCTCCGCCATCTGTCGATAAAGCTTCTGCATCTGAGAATCGCACAGGCCTAACTGTTCCACAACCTCCGCTGCCCTTTCCGGTGAATACAGAGCGTTAATCATGGAAACGGCAATCCGCCACCCCTCTTTTGCCGAGGCGTCGCCGCCAATCTGCATAAATGGCTGAATGCTTCCGACCCGTTCAAACTGAAGATAATCGCAAAGCAGCAGCTCGCCGCCCCAGATCGTCCCGTCCGTCCCATATCCGGTGCCGTCAAAGGAGACGCCGATCACCCTGGTCTGCGGCGGCAGATTATTTTCCGCCATGCAGGATAAAATATGCGCATAATGGTGTTGAATCTTGAGCACAGGAATTCCCTGTGAGTTCAATTGTTTATCTTCCACTGACAACGTCTGCTCTTTCGGCTGTTTTTTCGCCAGGTGACATCCCTGACCCGCCGCATATTCCTCAGCTACTGTTGTGGTATTATATTTCGGATGCAGGTCGCAGACCACAATCTCCGGCTTCACTTCCAGAAGCTCCTCCATGCGCGCGATGGATTCCGTCAGCGCCTGTACCGTGCGCACGTCCGCCATGTCGCCGACATAAGAAGAAGGATAAAACAACTGATTTTTCGCGATGCAAAACGTGTTTTTGAGTTCGCCGCCGACTGCCAGAACCTGACCTGTCCATTTATCGTTTATTATTACGGAAGATCCCGGAACAGTAGTAAAATGGTTCTCATCCGTGATATTTGAAGCACCCTGTTTTTCAGATAAAACAACGCTGTTTTTCAAACCGCTGATAGTGTCATTTTCTTTTTCCGGGAAATCCATCATCACCGGCAGCGGCGCATATCCCCGCGAACGGCGGATCATATAAGGTTCGCCGTGATAAACACTCATCACCGAGTCATCCGCACGCAGACGGATTCTGCGATTATGGGACAAAATGATATCACAGAAACCGCTCAGCCCCCGCACTGCGTCCTCATCCGTCCGGCAAATCGGCGCACCCGACACATTTCCGCTGGTCATCACAAAGCTGTCGGCCGTCATTTCCACATCGTCATTATAAGAAAACAGAAGCATTTGCACCGGTGCGTAGGGAAGCATTACCCCGACTTTGGGATTATCCGGAGCCACAGAGCCAGCCAGATGGTTCCCCTGCTTTTTCTTCAAAAGGATAATAGGCTTTGCATGGCCGTCCAGGATTTCTTCTTCCGCAGCGGAAAGCTCACACTGTGCATGAACGGTCTTTAAATTTTTCATCATGACCGCAAAAGGCTTGGCCGGACGGCCCTTCAGCTGGCGCAGGCGGCTCACCGCCTTCTCGTTTGCGGCATCGCAGCAGAGATGAAAACCGCCTATACCTTTGATTGCGATGATTTTTCCCTCCAGAATTGCTTTCCGGACAAAAGTGATCGCCTCGCGTCCCCGCTCTTTCCGGCCGATGAGATACACCTCAGGACCGCAGTCATTGCAGCAGACCGGCTGCGCGTCGTAGCGCCTCGTCTCCGCATGCGTATACTCATACTCACACTCCGGGCACATGGGGAATTCCTTCATACTGGTCCGCTCCCTGTCATAGGGCATTGCGTCCAGAATCGTCAGGCGGGGACCGCAGGCGGTACAGTTGATAAACGGATGCATGTATCTGCGGTTTTTCGGGTCAAATAATTCCTCACGGCATTTGGGGCAGGTAGCGATATCCGGCGAGACAAAGATGTCGCCCTCTTCCCGCTCGCTCCCGATGATGGAAAACCTTTCATACAACATATTCATCGGATTGCCGGTACAGTACGCATCAGGGGAACATTTCATATCCCCGGAATTGCAGATTTCTGACACATCAATTTTTAAAATAGCGGAGCGTTCCGGCGCTTCATGCTCCAGCGCATGTAAAAAATCTTTCTGCTGCGCCTCGGTTCCCTGCGCGAAAATTTCCACATAGGATCCCTTATTTGCCACACTTCCCGTGACGCCGGTTCTGTCTGCAATCCTGCTCACAAACGGGCGGAATCCTACCCCCTGGACAATACCGTAGATACGGATATGCTTTGTGGAAACATCGTTTAAGGCATTTTCTTTTATTAAATTCGGAATATCGTTCGTTTTTTTTATTTTTACACTATCATCCATATTTCATATTCCTTTTTAGATATCTGATGCAACGCTTTCTCTTACGAATGTTCAGAAATCACTTTGGGATAAACTGACGAAAAAATCCATTATTTAATCTGAGATTGTCCCGGAGACTGCAAAATGCGGACACTCCACAAATTCTCCCTGAAACCCACGCAGCGCCCGGCGGAATCTGGCATCGCCGACGATCGCGTCAAAATAGCCATTTTCAACAAAAGAAATAAATTCATCCTCCCGCTCAAAGAAAACATCCTGCGACTCTTTCAGCTGCGGCACCTGCATAAACCAGGACCCGCATATAATGTTATTTTTTTTATCAGAGCACTCTCCGCATTCTTCCGGAGCCAATGATTTTTTCTCATTTACAGCATTGATTTCCGTCCCGTCAATTGTAGTAGAGCTGTTCCCGACCAGGATTTCCCTCCGGATTTCATTGGCAGCCACCTGCTGGTGTACAATCAGGACTTTTTTTCCATATAGTGCATGCAGTTTTTCCCTGAATTCATCAGGCAAAAACGGATATCTCACCTCATAGGGCGTGCCGAATTCCTTTTCCAGATACTGCGCCGCACGGATTCCCGAGGGAGCAACGACAATATTCTTCGCTACGGTCCCGGCTTTTTTTACTGCAGTCAGATTATCCTCTTCGCCGCAGCAGCTAACAATAAAACTATCTTTTTCATCGCAGCTGTCAGAAGTATCAGCTTCCTTCGGCGCATCCCCCATACCGTAACAATAAACAGAAGAAAACCCTTCCTTTTTCAACTTTTCTCTCAAAATCTGATCTGCGTGCGTCTGACTGACATCTAGCGGGTTGACGCCGATCACGCCCACCGCGTTTTTATCCTTTTCTACATTTTTTTCCGCAAACCTGCGAAACAATTCCAGATATGCTTCCTCCGCACCACGATCGTAAAGCCGTGTCCCGGTACACTCTACCGTCAGCACGGGAAAACCACATTTTTTCTCCGCCATCCGCTTCAATGCGCGGAAATCAGTGGCTATGACAGCCGGAACCGGCGTCCCGATCAGCACAGCAAATTTCGCATCCAGGCGGTCTGCCGCATCCTTTAATTTATCAACCAGGCGGTCATCCCTCCCGAGAATCGCGTCCATATCGCGCAGTCCCGCGGAAAAAAGAGCACTCTTCTTTTCAAACCAGCGCGGTTCGTCAAAACCGCAGATATTTCCGGTGCATCCGCCCGCGTCGCAGATGACAATAATCCCGCCCAGTTCATAAAACACGGATGCCGCGCCGGACTGATCCGGGGCAAAGGGGGATAAATATTTTAAAAGTCCTTTCATGGCGTCTTCCTCTTATTCTTCATCACCTGACAAGTCATGCTAACATGGTTTCGGAAAGCTCCCGAAACAGATCACGCAAACCCGCGTATCCAAACGGCTTATTCTCCGCATTCCACGGAACATTGGCGCTGTCCGGGTGATAATAGGCAGCATCCTGTCCGATGGAAATATCCGCCCGGGACTCTCCGCAGTTGTAGTTGAGCATAGTCGGCGAGAGATTCGTATAAATCCGCGTTCCGGGACTCAGGGCTGCTATTTTTTTGATATAAATAAAATTCAGGTTTGTCACGGTTCCGTAAATCTCCGCGACCGAATGCCCATAGCGCAGCAGCGCCAGGGACAGTTCAAAGGGATCGCCGTTCATCCATTCTCCGACGGCAAAAACTGTATTCGGCCAGCGTTCGAAAAACTCCTGCACTGCTTCCAGCGCCTCCTTATAATAAGCGGCGTCATCGATCGTTACGCCCAGTGCAGAGCCAAGAAGTTCATACTGTTTCTGAATTTTATCAATCTGGTAGACTCTCGTCATTTCCAGAGAGGGAATGCCGAGCCTGCTCTTAAAATCTTCCGCGGCCAGACGGCTCTCCGGATTTAGCACAATGTTAAAATTTGCCTCCGCCATGGAGAGGTACTCCTCAAAATCCCGGCACCGCGAAATCTCACGGATGGTTTTTATCCCGAGTTTTTTCAATATCTCATACAATTCGCACCGGTCATCGTAGGGTGCAAATTCCCCGAGTAAATTTACAGTCTGTTTTTTCCGCCCGCGTTTTTCCAGGAGGGCGTACACCGTTTTCCGCACCGAAGTCATGGGAGGCACGCGCCCCTCCCTGGTCAGCGCATACATATAACAGGGAAGCACCGGAACCCCGGCGTACTCCGAGGCTTTGCGGCAGACGCGCTCCATATCCGTACCCAGGAGAGCATCCACACAGGTGATGCAGATCATCACCGCAGTCGGCCTCTCCTCCAGCGAATCCACTACCTCTTTTACCGCCTGCGAGATACGGTTTAAGTGCCGGCCGGTCACAATATCCGTGTCATCCTGCAGCAAGTAAAAAAACCGGTCTCCGTACCCGCCGATCTGGTCCAGCATCATCGTATTTCGCCCGCAGCATCCGGGCGCCACCAGAAGCATCACGGAACCGGGAATTGCCAGACCGGCGCGCTTTACGCCGAACCCCTGGGCACCCGGTGAATTGAATGCCAGCGTAGCCGGGGAACTGTAAATCAGATGTTTCGAGGACTGCAGTTCCTCCGGGATGTCTGCCTTTCCCCGCGCGGCCAGGTCTGCCGCCGTAATTGAATAAACTTGCTGCTTCATGGCAATTATCCTTTCGTATCCTGCAATAATCTCTTTGCCAGATCCAGATAAATATGACTGATGGGGAGTTCTTTATCTCCCTCGATCACCGTCATGCCCCGGTCCTCATATCGAATGATATCCTCGCTCCGCGGAATGTCAGCCACAATCTCAAGTCCCCGCTCCGCGGCAAACGCGGACACCTTTTCCTGCTCCTTTTCCACATTTCTCCGGTTCAGGATAATCCCCCTCACCGAAGCGTAGCCGCGGTCTTCAAAATTCTGCACCGCAGTATAAATATTGTTGGCTGCATAGAGCGCCATTTTTTCACCTGATGTCACAATCAGAATCTGCTCCGCGTAGCCTTCCCGGATCGGCGCGGCAAACCCACCGCAGACCACATCGCCGAGGACGTCATATAAAACCACATCCGGCTGACAGGTCTCAAACAGTTCCAGATCTTCCAGAAGACTGAACGTGGTGATAATCCCCCGTCCGGCACAGCCAAGGCCGGGCGTCGGTCCGCCGGTCTCAATACATAGGACACCGCCGAATCCCTCCCGGGCAATCTGGTCCAGCCGCTCCGGCTCCTCATCGTGATCCCGGATATAATTCATGACCGGCGTCATCGGGCTGCCGCCCAGCAGGTTGATGGTAGAATCCGCTTTCGGGTCACAGCCGATCTGGATTACTTTTTTGCCGAGAACAGCAAAAGCCGCCGCCAGATTGGCCGTGGTGGTGGATTTTCCGATCCCGCCTTTGCCGTATATCGCTATTTTTAACATGTAAAGTTTCCTTCCTGTTTATATTTTCCCTGATAAAGCCACAATCCTCTTCGCGATCAGATTCGGATTCACACTGTCATAAATCCGTCCGGAAAACGCTTCATGCGGAAGCGGATAAAACTTCTGTTTCTCTGCTCTCAGCAGCGGACGATACAGCGGGTCCGCAATCACCGCGTCATAGTTTTTCAGAAGACAGATCAGATCATCCTCCTCCGGCACATAATGATCTTCCGGCCGGAGCAAATCCTGCCCTACATCCAGCGGACAAAGGACTTCCGCGCAAATTCCGAATTCCATCGCAATCGCGGCCGCCAGGGAAGCGGAATACACTGCTTCGCCGATGATGGCACAGCATTTAATTTTACCGCATGTTTTAAAATCATTTAAAACATCGTACTGCAGATATGAGATCATATCTTCCCCGGAACGGGATGAGGTCCATATAACCTCTGCCAGATATTCAGAAAATGCTTCTCCAATCGGGGCACCAACGACATAGGGAGTTCCAAATCTCCCCCGCAAATATTTTGCCGCCGCGAGACCTTCGGCTGAGATTACCAGATTCACCTGTGCTTCCCCGGCTTTCCGGATATCTTCCAATGTGCATCCCATGGAAAGACAAAGACCAATTTTCATGCCGTGTGCCGTCGCCCATTTTTTCATAGAATCCACGCTGCTGTTTAAGGAAAAATCCAGCGGAGTAGCACCGAGGATATTCACGGTAATCCGGGACATTTTTTCGGATTGTAAATCTGTCCCTGCCTCAACTTTTTCCACTGTTTCCGATTTTGAAAGAACATTCTCCACTGTTTTCGATTCTGAATGAACATGATCCACAGGCTGCGCAATCTGCGATGTGGAAGCATTTTTTGGTTCCGCAAATTCCCTCACGATCCGCTCCATCGCCATGGAAACGCCTCTGGTATAATCGTGCATCCCATTGGCCGCGAATGCAAAACAGGGGAGACCGGTTTTCCCGCTGACAATCCGGGCGATCGCATCCAGATCTGTCCCGATCATATAGGGGATCGGCGCTCCGACCAACGCGATGAATTTCGGATGCAGTTCCTCCGCCGTCTCAACCAGATCATCGATAAACTTATCATCGTCCCCCATAATCGCTTCGGCCTCGGAGATGGCGGAAATAAAAATCATGCTGTCCATGTCATACCACCGCGGCTCATCGTGGGTCGTGTAAGTCGAATTGCATCCGGAGGCGTCGTGCATGACAACCATCCCGCCCAGTTCGTAGAGCGCCGAGCAGATGCCGAACTCATCGGATGAATAGGTTGAGGTCAGTCCTGTGGTCTGTTTCATATGCAGTTTCCGCCTCCTTTCCGAATCGTCTTATCTGCATGCCTTATGCAAACTACAGGCAACTCTCGCACCCGTAACCTTTTTTCTGGATCACGATTCTCCTGTCCTTTTTATTGTAAAATGCATCCTCCATCAGTTGCATAATCTGCACAATCCCGTCAAACCCGTAGAAGCCGCCGCTCTCCGCCACATTGACAAAATAATCTGTCCCGGCAAAGTATGCTGCTTTCTGGCCGATGGCGAGGATTTTTTTCTCAGCGCCGTGCAAAAACCGCATCATGGGCCGGTTTGTTGCAGAGATTATAATATCCGGATAATGCTCCTGAATCCAACGGAAATTATCCTCGTCCTCCGGCAAAAAAGCATCCGCATAAATCTCCGTGACATGAAATCCGTTTTCCAACAGCATTCTCACAAAGCTCAAAATTCGAAAAGTGAACGTATAATCCACCGCGATGGGTGTATCGCCAATCACGGCAGCGGCATGTGAAATCGCCTCTTCTGCGCGCCGTTTATCCTCGGTAAAATCCGGCGTTTCGATTCCCAGGGCATCCGCCAGCAAGTGATAATTGTACTCCAGTTCCTCAAAATTATAGGTAAAACTGAGGTAGAGATACTCCTGCCCCAGCCTTTTTTTCAAATCCTCCGCGGCAAGAAGCGCGGTCGGCTCATAGACCAGATTCAGCGGCGCCTCCGCCATCGCCAGGTAATCATCAAAATCTTTGCAGCGATAGAGATCCCAGAAAGATATACCATTGTCCTCTACCATCCGCCGCAGCTCCGAGGTTCTGGATGTCGGAAGATTGCTGCCGATGAGATTTACTTTTTTCTGATCAAAAGGGCGCTTCTCCCACATACTGTACATCTGTATTCGCATCTTCTGATCCGGTGTCAGCCCGCTTTTGCGCAGCGTCGGGATCATATAACAGTCCGTAAAACAGATATCCGGGAAACGCTCCCGCAGAACCTCAAACACAAGCTTCTGATCGTATGCCAGGAAAAAATGCTGACAGCTGATGAAAAGCAGAATCGCCCTCGGCCGGTAATCCAGTTTATGGATGATATCGGTTACTCCCTCGATCATCAGATCTTCCATCCCGCCGTCGAGGACATTTTCCTCCCGGATCTGGATGGAGGAATAACGCCCCAGCGCATTCATCTCCGCGGCTGTCAGGACCACGCCCCGCAGGCAGCCCAGCGCACAGACAAAGATCTGGTGGGACTCCGGGATCAGCATTCCGGTATGGACGATATTCCAGGTGCCGCGTGCTGGGGAACTGTATTCTAGCCCCTCGTGAAACGGAGCCGGAAAATGAGCCTCGGAAATCAGGGTTCGGACACCCTCTGTATTAAAATCTTTTCCAACTCTTTTCAGCATATTCTTTCGGCCAGACAGCGATATGCTTCCGCTATCTCACTATCCGGATACGCCTCCATCAGTGTCATATGCCTCTCCTCCGCCTCCTGTACAAGGTCGGAAAAAGCAATGCTTCCAATAATTTCCGTATTAAAGTCCCGGCAGAGTTCTTCCACTTTTTCTCTCTCACGCTTTACATTGCGCTGGTTCAAAATCACACCGCCCAGCTTCGCGTAACCGCGCCCCTCAAAATTCCGGATTGCTGTCGCGATATTTGCCGCCGCATAGATGGACATATTTTCACCGGACGAGACAATATAGACTTCATCCGCATAGCCGCTCCGCATCGGCATAGAAAATCCGCCGCAAACCACATCACCCAGGACATCATAGAAAACAATATCCGGTTTATAGATATCATAAATTCCTTTTGCCGCTATTTTTTCCAGGGCGGTGATAATGCCGCGTCCGGCACATCCCACGCCCGGCACCGGCCCGCCTGCCTCTACACAGACAACCCCGGCAAATCCGGTTTTTACAATATCTTCCGCAGAGAACGCATCTTTTTTCTGCCGGAAAGTCTCCAACACGGTGGGAAGCGGCTCCCCATGGCGCAAGACGATGGTGGAATCCGCTTTCGGGTCACAGCCGATCTGCATCACACGGTATCCCTGTTTTGCCAGCGAGACCGCCATATTAGAAACTATTGTAGATTTTCCGATTCCGCCTTTACCATAGACTGCTATTTTCTTCATAACATTCCTTTAAAAATATCAAATATTATATTGCGAATAGAATAGTTGTTTGTTATAATACATGCAGGCACTACCCTACACGGTAGGCGGTTAGTCTTCTACGGAGGACACGACCTCCGATTACATAGAAATCTCTCATTTGAGAAATCTAATCGAAAGGAGGATTTGCCTATGCTCACCATCAGTGACTTGATTGCAGTGATTAGTCTCTGCTTAACCTCATTTGGTCTTGGATACTCTGTTGGAAAGAGTAACAGGACGCAAAAATAACCGCCCCGGTCTGGTAAACTAAGCGGTTATTTTCAACTAAAATATCAGACTAGCCGTCTATCGGCAGTGCCTTTTCTATAATTATACTAACACTTCATACCGCCTATGTCAATTCGATTTCAAAGAACAAAATAAATTTTTTATAGTTTTTCATACAAATAAGGGAATACCTGCACACTCCTCTTCAGTATCCCTTTCAGGTATGCAATCAACACCCCGTAATTTGTGAACGGTACCCCCTGATCCAGGGAACATTTCATCCGATATTTCACTTCGCGCTCGTTCAGCATACAGCCGCCGCAGTGGATTACCATCTTGTATCCGGACAAATCCTCCGGGAATCCGGTGCCGGAACTGGTTTCAAAGCGAATGTCTTTCCCTGTGTACTGCCGCAGCCACCGCGGAAGCTTCACCGTTCCGATATCATCGCACTGCCGATGATGCGTGCATCCCTCGGAGATCAGCACCGTGTCCCCATCCTGCAGTCCGTCCACAACCCGGACGCCATCCACAGCCGCGTTTAAAAATCCCTTATACCTCGCCATCAGAATGGAAAATGAAGTCAGGAGAATGTCGTCCGGCACAACCGCGGCTACCTCCTCAAAGGCCTGGCTGTCTGTGATGACCATAGCTGGTTTTTTCCCGGTATTCTGTAAGGTCTTTGCCAGCCCATTTTCCTTTACCACCAGTGCAGTGGCGTTTGCCTCCAGGACATCCCGGATGGTCTGCTGCTGCGGCAGAATCAGTCTTCCTTTAGGAGCCGCCGAGTCGATAGGAACCACCAGCACGACAAAATCTCCCGGTGCAATCAGGTCGCCGACAATTTTCAGGCACTCGTCCTCCATAACTACAGATTTACCGATCAGTTCTTTGAGTTCATAGATATTCTGATTGTGCAGCGCACTGACATAAATTTCCTGCTCGTCTTTATTATCCTTGTTCTTATCTTCCTTTCGTCTCTGTGGTCCAGCATTTAGATCCACTTCCCCGTCTTTATTATTCCCGTCTCTAGCTTCCGACTGTCTCTGTGACTCCGCAATCAGATCCATCTTGTTGTAAACGATAATATATGGGATTTCCTTTTCCCGGAATAAGGTAATCAGTTCCTCATCGCAGGTCTGCTTTCCCTCCGTCGCGTCCACAACCAGAACCGCCACATCCGTTTTATTCAAAACCTGGCGGGTTTTTTTCACCCGGAGAGCGCCGAGGCTGCCTTCATCGTCAAATCCCGGCGTGTCAATGATCACCACCGGTCCGATCGGCAGCAGTTCCATAGACTTATAAACCGGGTCGGTCGTCGTTCCCCTGATTTCCGAGACAACCGCCAGTTCCTGTCCGGTCACCGCGTTGACAACGCTGGATTTTCCCGCATTTCTTCTTCCGAAAAAACCGATATGGATCCGGTTTGCAGATGGGGTACTGTTTAAACTCATAGTGGTTCCTCCCTTCGCGAGTGGATACAAAAGAAAAACCCCTGCATCCATCCTGAAATGGGTGCAAGGGTAACATAGCCTGGAAACAGGAATGACTGTTGTCCAGTCGTTCCTATCTGTAAAAGATGATTGCTTCGTGCTACGATCACTTGTCTTCCCCTTCAGGTAATTCCTTATGGTCAGATGAATGATACTTCACAAATGTTTTTGTTTCAATTAATATCATTATATT
>JAJQAD010000090.1 GCA_021204005.1 Clostridiales bacterium | reverse complement strand
GATCCTTTCCGATCATGACCGGAAATGTCTCTCCTGTGTCCGCAGCGGGAAGTGCGAACTGCAGAAGCTCTGCCATGATTATAAAGTGGACGACGAGGGTTACTATGACGGGGAGCGCAACACCTACGAGCTCGATTATTCCGCAGCCCATATGGTGCGCGACAACAACAAATGTATCCTCTGCAGACGCTGCAGCGCGGTCTGTGAGAAAGTACAGGGAATCGGCGTGATCGGCGCCAACGAGAGAGGATTTAAGACCTTTATCGGTTCCGCCTTTGACATGGGACTCGGGGAGACGAGCTGCGTTTCCTGCGGCCAGTGTATCGCGGCATGTCCGACAGGCGCGATCTATGAGAAGGACAACACGGCCGAAGTCTTTGACGCGATCGCGGACCCGGAGAAATTTGTCGTCGTCCAGACGGCTCCGGCAGTCCGTGCAGGACTGGGCGAGGCCTTTGGCTATCCGATCGGGACCGATGTGGAAGGAAAACTGGCGGCGGCGCTTCGCCGGCTCGGTTTTGACAAGGTGTTTGATACGAACTTCTCCGCTGACCTTACTATTATGGAGGAGGCAAATGAGTTCCTTGACCGCGTACAGAACGGCGGGAAACTTCCGCTGATCACTTCCTGTTCCCCGGGCTGGATCAAATACTGTGAGCATTATTTCCCGGATATGACGGAAAACCTTTCCTCCTGCAAATCCCCGCAGCAGATGTTCGGCGCGATCGCGAAGTCCTATTATGCGGAGAAGATGGGCATTGACAGGGAAAAAATGGTGGTTGTCAGCGTGATGCCGTGCACGGCGAAGAAGTTTGAGATCGGCAGGGACGATGAGGCGGCCAACGGTGTGCCGGATGTGGACATCGCTATCACCACCCGCGAGCTCGGACGGATGATCGAGCGCGCAGGCATTAAGTTTGACACACTCCCTGATGAGAAGTTTGATATGCCTCTCGGCCTGGGAACCGGCGCAGCCGTAATCTTCGGCGCAACCGGCGGCGTGATGGAGGCGGCACTTCGTACCGCAGTGGAGAAGCTGACCGGCGAGGAGCTGGCAAGTCTTGACTTTACCGATGTCAGAGGAACCGAGGGCGTCAAAGAGGCGACCTACAATGTCGCCGGCATGGATGTGAAGGTGGCGGTTGCCTCCGGACTGAAGAATGCGCGCGACCTCTTAAAGAAAGTGGAATCCGGAGAGGCGGACTATCACTTCATTGAGATCATGGGATGCCCCGGCGGATGTGTCAACGGCGGCGGCCAGCCCCAGCAGCCGGGTTATGTGCGTAATACCGTGGATATCCGTGCGAAGCGGGCGGAAGTGCTGTATAACATTGATAAGAACAACCCGATCCGCAAATCGCATGAGAATCCGGCGATCATCGAGCTCTATGATACGTATCTCGGCGAGCCGGGCAGCCACAGGGCACATGAGCTGCTGCATACGACGTATGTGAAGCGCGTGGTAAATAAAGATCTGTAAGCCATATCATATGGCGGATGTTTAAGATGCCGCCGGTATATTTTAAGTTACCTGAAAATATATCGGCGGCGTTTTTCACATCCGATATACGTTATGGATCGTTGAAACAGGATCACATTTCATATGTGGAGGAGGAAACACCGCATGAACGTAATTAATTTTCAGGATGCGAACTGTGCGCATTGTTATAAGTGTCTGCGAAACTGCGACGTAAAGGCAATCCGGATTAAGAACGGGCAGGCGCAGATTGTCCGGGATATGTGTATCTATTGCGGACATTGCATGGAGATCTGCCCGCAGAAAGCAAAGACTTTTGACAGTGATCTGGATTATGTGAAGCATATGCTGAAGCACGGGGAGAAGCTGGTGGTTTCGCTGGATTCGTCCTACAGCGGCCTGATTCAGAGCAACCGGCCGGGCAAAGTGGTGGATGCTCTGTACCGGCTTGGATTTGCGGATGTCCGGGAGACGGCGGAGGGAGCTGCCTATGTGACCCGGGAATATGTAAGGCTGATCAACGAGGGAAAGATGGAAAATATTATCACGACACATTGCCCCTCGATTGTTTACCTGGTGGAGAAGCATTATCCGATGCTCATTCCTTACCTGGCGCCTGTCGTCTCGCCGATGGTTGCCCATGGCCGCCTGATCAAGGAGGAGATGGGACAGCATACGAAAGTGGTGTACATCGGTCCCTGTGTCGCGAAGAAGATGGAAGCGGAGGCGGACCGGGTGACGATGGGAGCCGTGGACGCAGTTATTGAGTTTAACGAGCTGGAACAGTGGCTGGAGGAGGAAGATATCGATCTGAATAACTGTGAGGAGCGTGCGTTCAGCAATCCGGATCCGAAGATTAACCGTCTGTACACGATTTCAGCCGGCATTATTCGGGCTGTCCGGGAATATGGAGCGAAGCAGAACTACACATATATGCCGGTCAGCACAATAAAGGGCTGCCGGGAACTCCTGCACAGCATGAAGAGGGGTTACTTAAAGGGCGTTTTTGTGGAGCTGAAGCTCTGTTCCGGCGGCTGTGTCAACGGGCCGGGCGTGAATAAAAAGCGCGGGTTCCGGTTTAAGGCGGTGATGAACATTGAAAACAGCACCTCCATGGAGGCGGAGCCTTTCCCGGAAGTCCTGTCGGAAGAAAAACTGACGAGGAGTTATACGCCGAAGCAGGTGGTGGAGAAAATGCCCACGGAGCAGGAAATCAAAGAAATTTTAAAAACTATCGGGAAGAGCAACAGCGATACAGAGTTTAACTGCGGCGCCTGTGGCTATATGAGCTGCCGTGATAAAGCAATCGCGATTTGCCAGGGTAAGGCGGAAGCAGCCATGTGCCTGATCCGCTCCTATGAGAATGCCCGCTCCCAGGCCAGCGTGGTGATGGAGAATATCCCCAGCATTGTCCTTATCGTGGATAAGGATTTCAGAATACTGGAATTTAATAAAAAGGCGGAAGATGTTTTTAAGACACCGCGGCGTGAGGCGATAAGGGGCTATCTGTTTGATTATATTGATACGACGGAGTATGAGGAGGTTTATCTCACCCACGAATCGAAGTTTCATTTAAAGAAAAAATGGCCTTATTATGATATGACAGTTCTGGAGACCATTGTTTATATTGAGGATACAGACCGAATCCTGGCAGTGATCGAGGATGTCACAGCGGAGGAGGAAAAAGAGGAGAGGACGATGGTCCAGAAGCTCAATTCCATCAAGGTGGCGCAGGAAGTGATCGATAAGCAGATGATGACGGCGCAGAAAATCGCGGAACTTCTGGGCGAGACGACGGCGGAGACCAAGGCGATATTGACGCAGCTGCGGGACTATGTATTGGAGGATGAGGGAGTATGAAAAATTTTTCAATCGACCTTGCTTACAGGAGTATCAATCACATCGGGGAGGAGCTCTGCGGCGATAAAGTGGAAGTGGTGAACAATGACGATTGCCGTATCTTGATTCTGGCGGATGGGATGGGAAGCGGAGTCAGGGCGAATATTCTGGCGACTCTGACCTCCAAAATCATCGCTACCATGATGCGGCGCGGGCTCCCCGTGGACGATGTGGTTGCCACCATCGCAAAGACGCTGCCGGTTTCTTCGGTTAACGGGGCGGCTTATTCCACGTTCAGTGTGATTCAGGCTTTTAATAACGGCATGATATACATTGTGGAGTATGACAATCCGGAATGCATTCTGATCCGCGACGGGAAAGTGCAGAAGCTTCCTTTTAAATACCGTGAGATTGAGGGAAAAAGAATCCGCGAATGTGAGATATGGGCGGAGATTGGGGACTCCTTTGCGATTATGAGTGACGGATGTCTCTACTGTGGTACCGGGGAAATTATGAACTATATGTGGGACTGGAAAGCACTGTCGAACTGTGCCCAGGTGGGAGCCGGGCGTACGCGGAACGCCCAGCAGATGGCAGACTATATCAATTCCAACTGTGCGGAGCTTTACGGCAATGTTCCTACGGACGACACCACGGTGGCGGTGCTCCGCATTCTCGAGGAGAATGTTTTAAGTCTGCTGACCGGGCCGCCGGCGGACAAAGCGGACGACTACCGGATGGTGGAAGATTTTATGAAAAACGATGGCATCAAGATTGTCTCCGGCGGAGCGACCGGCAATATGGTGGCCCGGGTTCTGAATGAGCGATTGGTGCCGATGGACGACCACCTGGATCCGGAGATTCCGCCCACTTCCAGAATCAAAGGGATTGATCTGGTGACGGAGGGGGTTCTCACGCTGCACAGGACAGTGGAATTGCTGGAACGGTATGTGAAGGATGATGTGACGGAGGAGTTTTTCATTGAGCTGAGCCGTGAGAACGGTGCGACGCGCCTGGCCTGCTATCTGATGGAGGATTGCTCGACGGTCAAGCTGTATATCGGCCGTGCGGTCAATCTGGAGTACACCGAAAAAACGCTACCCTTTGAGATTTCCGCCAGACAGAATCTGACACAGAGCCTGATCGCGGTGCTGGAGAAGATGCATAAAAGGTGGATGTGTATTATTATTGATGTGCCTGCCAGGAATTGCTGCCGGAGGCTCCGGGCGTGTGTTTCTCTTATGAAGAGCAATACATTTGGGTTATAAATCTTTTTTGACATAAATTGCTTTGTATACTATAATCATAGTATTGAAATGGGATTATGAAGCTGTAAGAAGTCTGATTTCGGAAACGATATAGAGGAATCCAGACAGGGTTAAAAACAAACATATTCAAATTAAAGGCAGTTTTATGGCGGCAAAAGCACAGAAGAGAAGTAACAATTCCATACAGGCGCAGAGGCGAAAAAGCTTCGGCAGCAGAAACGGCGGAGGAAACTTGTAGTTATAGGGGCAATCCTTGCCGCCCTCACTATCCTGTATCTGGCGGGGGTAATATTCTTCCGAAATCGTTTTCTCCCGAATACTGTGATCAATAATATCGTATGCTCAGGGAAGACGGTTGACCAGAGTAAAGAAGCGTTCCGCGAGATGGCGTCTGAATATATACTTGTTCTGACGGAGCGGGACGAAGGTTCAGAGGAGATCAAAGGGTCGGAAATCGGACTTGAGGTGAATTTAGGCACCAGCCTCGATGATATTTTGTCTGCACAGAATCCATTTGCCTGGATTGCGCATTTGTTTTCCGGACAGGAGGAGTTGACAGAGGCTGCAGTCAGCTATGACTCTGCTTTGCTGGAGGAAGCCCTGGCGGCATTGAAGTGTACAGATGAAAGCCGGATGTACGATTCCGAGGATGCCTCTTTGAGCGCCTATACGGCCAGCAGCGGATTCGAACTGATTGAGGAAGTCTATGGGACGCGACTGCAGGAGGATGTATTCCTGGAGTGCGTGGACGCTGCGATTCTTGCTTTTGAGGAGGAGTTGAATCTGGCGGAGAGCGGCTGCTATGTGGATCCGGTTTATACGGCGGACTCGGAGGCGGCGCAGACGATGCTTTCGACAGCCAACAAGTATGTCAATACCACAATTACCTATCAGTTTGGTGATAATACGGAGGTGCTGGACGGTTCCGTGATCAGTCAATGGATTCTTGTGGCGGACGACCTGACGGTTTCGCTGGATGAGGAGCAGGAGACGGCATATATTTCAGATCTTGCAAATACTTATGATACCAAATGGAAATCCCGTACGCTGGTGTCCCACTCCGGCGAGACGGTGACGGTTCCCGCCGGCGGCAATTACGGATGGCGCGTGAATCAGGATGACACGCTGTCATCTCTGAAAGAATACCTGGAGTCCGGGGAGGATTATACCGGCGAAGTGGTCTGGTATCAGACAGCGGCGCAGTATGGCGAACAGGATTACGGGACGACCTACATAGAAGTGAGTATCTCGGCGCAGCATTTCTGGTACTATGTGGATGGCGTGGTGGTTTTGGAGTCTGACTTTGTTTCCGGAGATGTGGCCAAGGGGCATGACACCCCGAAAGGCGCTTATCGCATTGCCTACAAGGCGCGGGATCAGGTGCTGGAGGGACAGGGATATTCCTCGCCGGTCAGCTATTGGATGCCGTTTGTGGATGGCATTGGTTTTCACGATGCATCATGGCGTGATTCCTTCGGAGACAGCATCTATTTGAAGAACGGTTCCCATGGCTGCCTGAATCTGCCGACCTGGGCGGCAAAGGAGTTGTATGATCGGATAGAGGCCGGGACGGCGGTGCTGGTGTATTAATCACTTATGAATGATTTTTTATGCAGAATGGCAAAATTTCTATTCCGGTTTATCCGGGTTGGTGTATTAATAAAACCGCGATAAACTGATATAAACTTTAGAAAAAATATAAAGAGGAAGATTACCATGAAAAACATCATCAGAATCGTCATAGCATTCGCATTTTTCTGGCTCCTGGCATTTGCACATGTTCGTGTTATCAGTGTTCCGTATCCCGCAGTTAATGATTTTGTATTCTGGGAGAAAGGCGGGAAGTTCTTTGATCTTTTCATGACAGCTGTGTCATTTGGTGCCCTGACCAGTATTATTTTCTGTATAAAAGCCCTGTTTTTCTCACGTAATAATAAAAAATATCTGCTCCCATTATGCGCAGCATGTTTTCCAATCATACTTGGATATCTGGGGGCAGTATTACCTGATCAGATTTATACCGTTCTGCAGTACATATATCTGGGAATATTCGGAGTATGTGGTATTTTCCCTACGCTTTTTTACGGCGTATTTACTTTCGCAGGGATGGGAGGAACGGTTACTCTGGTTATTACATTGATCGTTGCTTTGGTATGCGGAATCTGGGCGCGGGAGATATTCCGGGCATTTTTTAAAAAATCTGCCGATACATCACGGAAATCTTTGTCCGGGGGTTCTTCCCAGGAAAAATCACAATCATCCGGCGCATCACAGGAATCAGGCAGTCCGGAATTCAGAAAAAATCTTAAGGCCGCAAACAAAGGAGATGCAGAGGCACAATATACGGTCGGAATGATGTATTATGATGGGGATCAGATTGAACAGAATTACAGTGAAGCGGTAAAATATCTGCAATCAGCAGCAGAACAGAATTATCCGGAAACACTGTATATGATGGGAGAATGCTATAGTAGAGAGAAAGGTGTAACGTGGGATATTAAGAAAGCTTTAGAGTATTATCAGAAAGCTGCGGAATACGAGGAGACAGCTCCAAAAACTCATTATACGGTTGGTAATATCTACAGGTGCGGAACAGGTGTGGATAAGGATTATGAGCGTGCGGTAAAACATTACCGGCTATCTGCGGAGGCCGGTAATTCCGCAGCACAGCTTGCACTTGCTGTCTGTTATCAGACAGGAGACGGAGTTGAGATGGATGTCAATGAATCTTTTGCATATTTAATGACGTCTGCCGAAAATGGCAATGAAGACGCTATCAAATATTGCGAAATTGTAGACCGTATGGCAAAAGGGGATACATTTACAATAGAGGATGCGGTATCAATATTTGAGAATGTAGGAATAATTTTTCCGGAAGTATTGTATATAGTCGGTCAATATTGCATAAGTAAAGAGAACTACAAAGTAGCCGCGAAATTGCTTGATTTTGCAGCTGCCATTGGCGGAGGGTACGCAGATGCACAGTATTCATTAGCAAAGCTATATACACTTGGTATCGGCGTGGAACAGGATGGAAACCTGGCATTTATACTTTATAAAAAAGCTGCTGCACAGGGTCACAAGGAAGCACAGAAAATGATTGACTATATTAACGAAATGCAGACAGAGTCTGAATGAAAAAAACTTTTTATGACGTTGTGACGGCTGAGACATATTTATTAAAGATATTTACAAAAACCGGGATGGCCGGGTTGATATTGTCAGAATTCCATGCCAGTACAAGGTTGCGTTCCGGTCCGAGCTCCTGTGCGAAAGGGATGAATGTCAGATCCAGAGAGTAGTCCGGGTGTCCGTGCAGGTAAGACTGAATGGTATCCCGTACCGATTTTTCCAGAGTTACCTCCTCCAGCACGCCAATGGTAATTCTGCCGTTATAGCCGGCAAAAATTTTCTGTGCTTTTTGTTTTGGCTGACGCTTTGTATGGAATAATGTTTGTCTATTATTCCATTCAATATTTTTTACTGATGTCTGTTTATCGTACACATCCCTTAAGAATATAGTCTTAAAAACAATCATAACAGCATTGTATTATTGCAATACAGGATTCTATAAAAAATGGATGCAAAACAAATATTAAAAAAGTATTTTGGCTATGATAGTTATAAACCCGGGCAGGAGGACGTCATTGACGCTGTTCTGTCCGGAAAAGATGTATTGGCGGTCATGCCGACCGGGGCGGGGAAATCAGTCTGTTATCAGGTGCCGGCAATGCTTTTTCAGGGAATCACGATCGTAATATCTCCGTTGATTTCCCTTATGCAGGATCAGGTAAAGGCGCTAAATGAGGCGGGAATTCCTGCCGGGTATATCAATTCATCCCTGACAGAGTCTCAGATAACAAGGGTATATGCGGAAGCTGCCGAAGGAGTATATAAAATTCTGTATGTTGCGCCGGAGCGGCTCGAAAGTTATGATTTTATGGCTTTCACAGAGCAGGTTCACATATCCATGGTAACGGTTGACGAGGCACATTGTATTTCTCAGTGGGGGCAGGATTTCAGGCCCAGTTATCTGAAAATCGTAGATTTTATCGATCGCCTGAGGGAAAGACCGATTGTAAGCGCATTCACAGCAACCGCTACAGAAGAGGTAAAAACAGATATTTCCTGCGTACTGAAGCTGCAGGAACCGAAGGTCGTTGTTACCGGTTTTGACCGTGAAAATCTGTATTTCAGAGTTGAGATGCCGAGAAAGAAGGATGACTATGTATTGGAATATATAAGGGAGCATCCGGATGACAGCGGTATCGTATATTGCGCCACCAGGAAAAATGTGGACAAACTATATGAACGGTTATCCGATCTCGGAGTATCAGTGACAAGATATCATGCAGGAATGAGTAATGAGGATAGAAAAGAAAGTCAGGATGATTTCATTTACGACAGATCTCTGGTGATTGTGGCCACGAACGCGTTCGGAATGGGTATCGACAAATCCAACGTAAGGTTTGTGATTCATTATAATATGCCTCAAAGCATGGAAAATTATTATCAGGAGGCTGGTCGTGCGGGCAGAGACGGCGAGCCGTCACAGTGTATTTTGCTGTTTTCGCCGCAGGATATTATGATAAACCGCTTTCTACTGGAGCATAAAGGTTTTGCGGATATTCCCAACGAGGATATAGAATTAATACGGCAGCGTGATGCAAGGAGACTCCAGATCATGGAAGAATATTGCAGGACAGTTGAATGCCTGCGTAATTATATTCTTGCGTACTTTGGCGAGAAAAGGGATAAACCATGTGATTCCTGCGGCAATTGCCATAGAGAGTATAAGGAAATCGATATGACAGAGGACGCAAAGCAGGTCATCAACTGCGTCTGGGAGGCAAAGGGAAGATATGGTCTTACGATAATCCTTGGTACACTTCTCGGTGCAGACAGAGCCAGACTGAAAGAAGTTGGCACCACCAGTTATAAGACGTATGGGGCACTTAAAAATCGTTCTGAGTCAGAACTCCGATCGCTGATCAGTCAGCTTATCATGGACGGGTACCTCTGCAAGACCACTGATAAATACAGCGTGATCCGCATGGGAAATATAGCGCCCCTGAAGGATGCGTCTGCGCGTGTCCTGGTTCGGATCCGTGGTGACGGAGAACCGGAGCGTCAGGCAAAAAAACGGAGCAGGAAAAGTACGGATTCTCTCACAAAGGCAGGATATGAATTATTTGAAGTTCTTCGCCGGCTGCGGCTGACTATTGCCAGAGAAGAAGGCGTGCCGCCGTACATTATCTTCAGCGATAAAACGCTGATTGATATGAGTGCTAAGGTACCACGCGACAGAGTGGCTATGCTGAATGTATCCGGAGTGGGTGAGGCCAAATATGAGAAGTATGGCGACAGATTTACAGATGCAATCACCGCATTTCTGAAGGAACATCCGGATGCCGTCACCAGCATAGAGGCTGACGACGAGGTTTCCGGAGAAAGAAATTCGCGTGGCAGAAAGCTGAAAAAACAAAAAGATGCGTTTTATCTGAACAGGGAAGACGGGGATAAGTTTGAATACAGGGATTTTTCTCTTTTGTCTGAAATCAGAGATGAGCTGAACCGGATTACATCTGCGGACAATGTAAAACACCCGTTCGGGACAGACATATTCAGAATGTTGACAGGGCGGGGATATGTAAAAGAACAGCAGGTGGAAGGCAGGAGTGTTCAGATACCAACCGAGTTGGGATGTTCCAAAGGAATTGTCGCCGCTGAAAAGACGAGCAAGGCGGGGAATGTATATACAGTACTGATGTATCCGCCGACAGTTCAGAAAGAGATTGTGGAGCATTATATTGAAATTGGAACCCAAACAGAATCCCGCGGGGATGCCGGAACAAAAGAGATCGAAGGGGCGGACCGAGTGGAATATAACCGCAAAATGAACAGACCGGATGGAGCCGGGACATCGTGGACTGAGAAGGAGGACAGGCAGCTTGATGATGAGTACCGTTCCGGCATGAAAGTTTCTGAGATTGCTAAGGCTCATGATCGCACGAATGGAGCGATACGCGCCAGACTCAAAAAGCATGGACTTATAGAATAAAGACTGTGGTTAATGGAAGAAGCCGCAAACTTCGGCGATGCAGCTGAGATATTGTTTGCATCTGAACTGATCCCGGAGAAGCGGTGTGAAGATACGCTGGGAGCGATGAAGCACCAGGCAGATATTCTGCAGCACCTTGCGATGGAACAGCATCACAGTTTTTCCCTGTAAGATGTGCTGCCAGAAAGATATATGCATAAAAAGGAGCTGTTTTTCATAGCTCCTTTTTCCCTGGTGCGCCTGGCGGAGTAGCTGTTCCCCGTCAAAATCTACTCGCAGAAATTACTTCCTCCAGACTGTACTTGTCCGATGTTTTCAAATATGCTATAATCCAGAAATGCCGGGAAACACCCGGAAATGTGATTTGTGGAGGGACAAGCGGAATGGATTGCCGGGACCAGAACCAGGTACAGGATTACTGGAACGACTTTTTTAAAGATATAGATGTACAGGATATAGATTATGATGGAATTGACCTCATGCTTCCTCCGCCGGAGGAAGAGCCGTATCGGCAGTATTATTTTATGAGCGCCTGTCGCGGGTGGGTGAAAAATTTTGAGCAGGAAAATGGGCGATTGCCAAAAGCCTGTGTGGTCAACATGGGTTGTCAGATGAATGCCCGTGATGCTGAGAAGCTGACCGGTATCCTGCATGCGATCGGCTATGAAGAGCAGGACTCCGAGGAGGACGCTGACTTTGTGATTTATAACACCTGCACGGTCCGTGAGAATGCCAACAACAAAGTTTACGGCAGGCTGGGTTATCTGCATGGATATAAGAAAAAGAATCCGCATATGATCATCGCTCTCTGCGGCTGCATGATGCAGGAGGAGAAGGTGGTTGCGAAGATTAAGAAGAGTTATCCCTTTGTGGATCTGATCTTCGGCACACATAATATATTTAAATTTGCGGAGCTCTTAGCGCAGGCTTATGAGCAGTCGTCCATGGTGGTGGATATCTGGGAGGATACAACGCAGATTGTGGAACAGCTGCCGAATGAACGAAAATATCCGTTTAAGAGCGGTGTCAATATTATGTTCGGCTGCAATAATTTTTGCAGCTATTGTATTGTGCCCTATGTCCGGGGGCGGGAGCGGAGCCGGAAGCCGGAGGAGATCATCAGCGAGATTAAGCGTTTTGTCGCAGACGGCGTGATTGAGGTGATGCTTCTCGGACAAAATGTGAACTCTTACGGGAAAAATCTGGAGGAACCGGTAGCGTTTGCGCAGCTTTTGTCTGAGATTGATCAGATAGAGGGGCTGGAGCGCATCCGCTTTATGACTTCTCACCCAAAAGATCTTTCTGATGAGCTGATTGAGGTGATGGCAAATTCAAAAAAAATCTGCCGGCATTTACATCTGCCGCTGCAGTCCGGAAGCAGCCGCCTGTTAAAAATTATGAACCGGCGCTACACAAAGGAGCATTATCTGGAGTTGGTGGATAAGATCAGGACGGCGATGCCGGATATTGCGCTCACCACGGATATCATCGTCGGTTTCCCCGGTGAGACCGAGGAAGATTTCGAGGAGACGATGGATGTGGTGAGACGGGTGCAGTACGACAGCGCCTTTACCTTTATTTATTCGAAGCGGACCGGGACACCGGCGGCATCCATGGAGGATCAGGTTCCGGCTGACGTGGTGAAGCGGCGGTTTGACCGGCTTTTAAAAGAAGTGCAGACGATTGCTGCGAAGAAAGTGGACGCGCTAACCGGCCAGACAATGGATGTGCTGGTGGAGAGCATCAACCATCAGGATGCGAGTCTGGTGACGGGACGCCTGGGGAACAATTCTGTCGTGCATCTGCCTGGGGATGAGAGCCTGATCGGAAAGATTGTGGAAGTAAAGCTGGAGGAGTGCAGGGGATTTTATTATTACGGGAGTCTGATATGAGAGTGTCCCTCCATAAGAGAATCCAAACAGAAGCATGAAGTTTGATCAGGGCAGATTGCATCTGTTTACAGCGATTGTGTATGCGCAATATCGAGCAATCGGTATACCTGCTTTTTAGGGAGAATCCATGGAAAAGAAACCCGGGAAAAGGGAAATCATCTTCCTTATTGTTATATTCATCATTATTCTGGCTGTCTGGCTGGGTTATCGTTACATGACTGCGGGAGCATATTCCGGAAACCTGGTTCGAATCACTGTGGACGGTGAGGAATACGGTGTCTATGATCTGGAACAGGATCAGGAGATTCCGATCGAGATTGACGGTGAAGTGACTAACACGTTAGTGATAAAAGATGGTGAGGCCGATATGATAGAGGCCGATTGTCCGGATCAGATTTGTGTAAACACGGCGGCGATTTCTGTGAAAAATGAGACGATTGTATGCCTGCCGAATAAGGTTGTGGTGGAGGTCATTGAATCGGAGGCAGAGTCGGAGTTGGATGTGATTGCACAATGAGGCATTTGTTTATCATGCTTTATGATTGGTTTGAGAATGAATCTATGTTGTTAATTGCGGTTGCATAGTGATGAGTTGTAATGATGGGCTATTTGTCAGAGGTGATTATATAATGGTTTTATATCATGCAAGTAAAGAAATAGTTCAATTTCCGGAAATCAGAAAATCCAGATATACAAAAGATTTTTCGTGGGGATTTTACTGCACGGGTATATTGG
>JAJQAD010000044.1 GCA_021204005.1 Clostridiales bacterium | reverse complement strand
GCGCAGAGTTTTATGAGAAAGACGAGCTGGAGGAGCAGCTTTCTCTGTCTTTGCAGGAGATTGGTGAAGCAAAGGAGCGGGATTCGGCTTATATTGTCGCCAAAGTCCGGGATATTTGCGGACATCTGGAGGAGATTGACGGACAGATCAACGCCAGTGCGGAGAAGTGGAAGACCAGCCGCATGGCGAAAGCAGAGCTGGCGATTATCCGGCTTGCCGTCTATGAGATGAAGTACGAGGAAGAGATCCCGGTATCCGTGGCGATCAATGAGGCTGTGGAACTGGCAAAGGTTTACGGCTCGGATCACGGGGCCGGATTTGTCAACGGGGTCCTGGCAAAAATGGTATGACGAAGCATGTATATTCTGTAGGTCAGGTCAACTCTTATATCAAAAATATGTTCGCCCAGGATTTCATGATGAGTCATATCTATGTCAGCGGTGAGGTGTCGAACTGTAAATATCACTCATCGGGGCATATTTATTTCACGCTGAAGGATACGACGGGGGTCCTGCAGGCGGTGATGTTCGCCGGTTCCCGGAAAAACGGGCTGAAGTTTCCCATGAAAGCAGGCGACAAAGTCATTGTCCTGGGGGAAATCCGCGTTTACGAGAGGGACGGCAGGTATCAGCTGTACGCGCAGCAGATTGTACTGCAGGGAGCAGGTCTGCTCTACCAGAAGTTTGAGGAATTAAAGCGCGAACTGGAGGAGATGGGGATGTTTGCCCCGGAGTATAAGCAGCCGATTCCGATCTTTGCATCGCGGATCGGTGTGGTGACAGCTCCCACCGGGGCGGCTATTCAGGATATCCGCAATATCTCCCACAGGCGGAATCCATATGTTCAGCTGATCCTTTATCCGGCACAGGTACAGGGTGATGGAGCGGCGGAATCGATTGTGCAGGGAATCCATGCTCTGGAAGAGCATGATGTAGATGTTATCATTGTGGGACGAGGCGGCGGCTCTCTGGAAGATCTCTGGGCGTTTAACGAGGAGATTGTGGCGAGGGCTGTTTTTGACTGTCCTGTACCGATTATCTCGGCGGTGGGTCACGAGACAGACACAACAATCATTGATTATGTGGCGGATCTGAGGGCTCCCACGCCGTCTGCGGCGGCGGAGCTTGCTGTATTTGATGTCTATCAGGTTTCGGCGCAGCTGGAATATTATCGCAATGCGTTGCAGCAGCGCATGCTTGTGAGAAGGGATGCGGCGCAGGCGCAGATCCGCCAGTATGAACTGCGCCTGCAGGTGTTAAATCCCAAAAATCGTCTTATGGAAAATCGTCAGGCGGCCGCTGACTACCAGGACCGGCTGCAGGATCGGATGGAGCGGCTGTTTACAGAGAAACGCCACAGACTGCAGCTCTGCGCGGCGGCGCTGGACGCAAAGTCCCCGTTAAAAAAGCTGCAGAGCGGCTGCGCCTGGATGACGCAGGCGGACGGAAGCAGACTGACAGGCGTTTCCGGACTCTCGGCGGGTGACAGGGTCAGGGCATCTATGCTGGACGGGAGTTTTACCGCGGTGGTGGAGGGAGTTTTGCCGCGGGGCGGAGTGTAACCGGTCGGATACGATGCGGATGCATTTATGCGTGGGAAATATAATCAGAAAATGACATTCATTCATATATATTGCGGAATGTAGTATCAGAACCCGCAATAATATTCAGATCAGAGGAAGGAAATAAGATGCCGGAATCCAGAGTTGATATTGATAAAGAAGAAAACCTGAATGGCGCAGATGTGTCACAGAAGAGTCAGGAGGAGGAAGATACTACTTCCCTGGAGGAATTATTTGAGGAACTGGATCAGATACTTGCATCGATGGATGACAGGGAGATTTCCCTGGAGGACGCCTTTTCTCTCTATGAAAAGGGAATGAAAAAGATTCGTCTGTGCAATGAGAAGCTGGATCTTGTGGAAAAGAAAATGCTTGTGATTTCCCGAACCGGGGAAGAAGAACTGTTTGAACCGTGAGGATGCACTCACTGGGAAAAGGAGAAAAGCATGGAGATAAAAGAAGAAGTGAAGATGCACACCGAAGAGACGGAGCGCATTATTACAAAATATCTACCGCCGGAGGAGGGGTTTCAGAAGACTGTGATTGAGGCGATGAATTACAGCTTTCTGGCGGGAGGCAAGCGTCTCAGGCCGATGCTTATGCTGGAGACCTACCGTCTGTTTGGCGGGGAAAGTCCGGTGATTGAGCCGTTTATGGCTGCCATCGAGATGATTCACACGTATTCTCTGATTCACGATGATCTTCCGGCCATGGACGATGATGAATACCGCAGAGGACGGAAGACGACGCATATTGTCTACAGCGAGGCGATGGGCATCCTTGCGGGGGACGGGCTTTTAAATCTTGCTTTTGAGACAGCACTGAAAGCACTGGAGGCAGAACCGGGGAATCCCGGCGTGGCGAAAGCCCTTTCCATTCTGGCTCACAATGCCGGTATCTATGGAATGCTGGGCGGTCAGGTTGTGGATGTAGAGTCTGAGGGATTGCCTGTCGCACAGGAGAAACTGGATTTTATCTATGAGTTAAAGACAGGAGCTCTGATTGAAGCTTCGATGCTGATCGGAGCGGTTCTGGGCGGCGCCGCGGAGGCGGAGCAGGAATTGATTTCCAGGGCGGCAAAGGATGTGGGGCTGGCTTTCCAGATCCAGGACGATATTCTGGATGTGACCGGAGACCAGGCCGTGCTCGGAAAGCCAATTGGCAGTGATGAGAAAAATGAAAAGACCACCTATGTCACTCTGCGGGGGCTTGACCAGGCGGCAAAGGATGTGGAAATCATTTCCAATCATGCGATTCGTACCATGCAGAGCCTCCCTGTGCAGAATACATATCTGAATGAATTATTAAAATATCTGATTGGGAGAAAAAAGTGATGGCGCTGCTGGATCTGATCGAGAAGGAAAATGATATAAAGAAACTTTCGCCGGATCAGATGCCTGCGCTGGCGGAGGAAATCCGCTCGTTTTTACTGGAGCATGTTTCTAAGACCGGCGGACATCTGGCATCGAATCTGGGTGCGGTGGAGCTTACGATGGCTTTGCATCTTACGCTGGATTTTCCGGAGGATAAGCTGATCTGGGATGTGGGGCACCAGTCCTATACCCACAAGATTCTGACCGGACGGAAAGAGGGATTTGATCATCTGCGTCAGCTTGGCGGTATGAGCGGGTTCCCCAAGCGTTCTGAGAGCGACTGTGACTGTTTTGACACCGGGCATAGCTCAACCTCAATTTCCGCGGGGCTGGGGTTTGCGAAAGCGCGGGATCTGGAGGGAGAATCCTACAGTGTCGTATCAGTGATCGGGGATGGCGCACTGACCGGCGGGCTTGCTTACGAGGCTCTGAATAATGCTGCCGATTTAAATACGAATTTTATCATCGTGCTCAATGACAATAAAATGTCCATCTCCGAAAATGTCGGCGGGATGGCGCGTCACCTTGCTTCCATGAGAGTGGCTGATGCCTACCAGGAGTTTAAAAGTGATGTGCACAGCTCGCTGGAACGCCTGCCCTACGGCGAGCGTGTGGCGCGGCGGATACATAAGACGAAGAGCAGCTTAAAGCAGCTGCTGATTCCGGGAATGTTTTTTGAGAATATGGGGCTTACGTACCTGGGTCCTGTGAGCGGTCACAATCTTTCGGATATGGTTCATATTTTCCGGGAGGCAAAGAAGGTGAATGGAGCGGTGATCGTCCATGTTCTGACGGATAAAGGAAAGGGATATCTTCCGGCGGAACAGCATCCGGAACGTTTTCATGGGATTGGACCTTTCGATGTTGAGACCGGTTACCCGCTCAAATCTAAGAAAAAACCGGATTACACAGATGTCTTTTCTACCGTGATCTGCAAAATTGCAGCGAAAAATGACCGTGTGGTCGCTCTGACAGCCGCCATGTCTGACGGGACCGGGCTGAAGCGTTTCCGCTCGGAGTATCCGGATCGCTTTTTTGATGTGGGTATTGCGGAGGAACATGCGGTGACGTTTGCTGCCGGAATGGCGGCGTCCGGCCTTCACCCATTCTTTGCGGTTTATTCTTCGTTCCTGCAGAGAGGGTTTGATGAGATTGTCCACGATGTCTGTATGCAGAATCTGCCGGTGACATTTGCCATTGACCGGGCAGGTCTGGTGGGAGCTGATGGTTCGACCCACCATGGAATCCTGGATCTCTCCTATCTCTCCATGATGCCGAATATGACGGTTATGGCGCCGAAGAACAAGTGGGAGCTGGCGGATATGCTCTGGTTTGCCTCCCGGCAGGACGGACCGACAGCGGTTCGTTATCCCCGCGGACAGGCCTACGCCGGATTGAAAGATTACCGTGCGCCGATCCGCCGCGGAAAGAGTGAATGGATTTATGAGGAACTGCAGATTGTGATTTTTGCCGTGGGGAGCATGGTCGAAACTGCGCTGGATGTGCAGGAACGCCTGCATAAAAAAGGTTACGATTGTTCCCTGGTAAACGCCCGCTTTATAAAGCCTATCGATACGGAGTCCATCAGAAAAGCGGTGGAAGACCACGTCCTCATTGTGACGATGGAGGATAATATGCTACACGGCGGTTATGGCGACGCGGTGGGGGCATTTCTGGCGGAAATCCATGCGGATGTGAGCCTTCTTTGTTTTGGCATTGAGGATCGGTTTGTATCCCATGGAACAGTGGAGCAGCTCCGAAAACTGACCGGCCTGGACGCGGCGGATATGACGCAGAAGATTATAGATACGTATGATCGTTTATGAAACAATCCGTGAGTATCCCTTGATTTCTGTAAATGAACTTATGCAAAGGTTAAGTGAGGTAGCAAATTTTATATTTGTGTAAACGAAGTTAAGCAAAGCTGGCCATGAATGGAGATAGAAGATGAAAGAACGTTTGGATGTATTGCTTGTGAAGAGGAATCTGGCTCCTTCCCGCGAGAAAGCCAAGGCGATGATCATGGCGGGCAATGTCTTTGTGGATGACCAGCGGGAGGATAAGGCGGGTGCTTCCTTTGCGGAGACGGTAAAGATCGAGATACACGGCAGCACTTTGAAATATGTCAGCCGCGGCGGGCTGAAGCTGGAAAAAGCGGCGGAACAATTTGACCTTGACCTTGCCGGAACGGTATGCATGGATATCGGCGCTTCCACCGGCGGTTTTACGGACTGCATGCTGCAGAACGGTGCGGCCAGGGTTTACGCCGTGGATGTGGGATACGGGCAGTTTGCCTGGAAGCTGCGGCAGGATCCGCGGGTCGTCTGCATGGAAAAGACCAACATCCGCTATGTGACGCCGGAGGATATCGGAGAGCCCCTGGATTTTGCTTCGGTGGATGTCTCGTTTATCTCCCTGATCAAGGTACTCGGACCGGCGCGGGAATTGCTGCGTGATGACGGCGAAATGGTGTGCCTGATTAAGCCGCAGTTTGAAGCCGGGCGGGAAAAGGTGGGAAAAAAGGGAGTGGTTCGCGATCCGAAGGTGCATCTGGAGGTTGTGGAGCATATTCTGTCCTTTGTGCAGGAGATCGGATTTGACGTATTGCATCTCGATTTTTCACCGATCAAGGGACCTGAGGGAAATATTGAATATCTGATTCATCTGAAAAAAACAGAACAGATCAGCCGCGGTGTTCCTGTGAGCGCGGCTGCTGTGGTGAAGGCGGCGCATGCCGCACTGGATTAAGAACTGTACACACTATTTTCTGACAGTTTCTTAAAGATATACTGGATTATAGTTTGTGATCGATTGTCACGAGACAGAAAAGAGAGGGTAGCTATGAAGCGCTTCTTCATTATTACCAATGAACATCGGGATAAAGATTTGTCTGTCACCCGGTCTATCCAGGATTACATTGAAGCGAAGGGCGGTCAGAGCAGCTTTTACGTGAGCAACAAGTCAGAGTGGAGCAGGCACAGCCTGCGGTCGCTTGGCAGCCTGGATGTGGACGCGGACTGCATTATTGTTCTGGGCGGCGACGGGACGCTGGTGCGGGCGGCCAGGGACATGGCGAGGATGGAGATTCCACTGATCGGCGTCAATCTGGGCACGCTGGGTTATCTGTGCGAGCTGGATCTGGCGACCGTTTACTCTGCAATCGACGGTCTCTTTGAGGATCGCTATGAGGTGGAAAAGCGGATGATGATCGAGGGGGTTATGCCTGACCGTGAAGCAGAGACAGAGCCGCTGGCGGCCCTCAATGATATTGTCATTCACAGAGCCGGCAGTGCCCAGCTGATCAACCTGCTGCTCACGGTGAACGGCGAGTATCTGACAACCTACAGTGCGGACGGAATGATTATTTCCACGCCCACCGGTTCCACGGGGTACAGCATGTCGGCCGGCGGCCCGATCGTAGACCCCAGAACAGAACTTCTGCTGATCACCCCGATCAATCCCCAGTCATTTTCCACGCGCAGTATTGTAGTAGGGGCGGATGCCAGGATTGAGGTTATGCTTTCCAAGAGAAGACTGGAGCGGGACGAGGAGGCGCAGGTGACCTTTGACGGAGATCCTTATATATCCTTACGTGTAGGAGAGCGGATCCAGATACACAGAACCGGGGTTTCCGCCCAGGTAATGAAGGTTAACCAGCTGAGTTTTCTGCAGATTCTGCGCAAAAAGATGACGTGATGATACCAGGGTCAAATTCTGGTCATGAAGGAGTGAGAATACATTGAAAGAGCATCGTCAGGCAAAAATTCTGGAAATTATCCGCCGACAGGACGTAGATACGCAGGAGGAACTCTGTGCAATCTTAAACCGGGAGGGATTCCGGGTGACACAGGCGACTGTCTCGCGCGATATCCGTGAATTGAAGCTCACGAAGGTATCGCAGGGCGGCGGAAAGAAAAAATATGTGATGCTTTCCGATGTGGGCGGCGAGGGAGATGACAAGTATTACCGTGTGTTTCGGGACGGCGTGGTATCGATCGACATGGCGCAGAATATTCTGGTGCTGAGGACGGTGTCCGGGATGGCAATGGCGGTTGCTCTCGCTGTCGATATGATGGATTGCAGGGAAGTGGTCGGCAGTATCGCAGGCGACGATACGGTAATGTGTGCGGTGCGTACTGTCGAGGAGACGGAAGCGCTGATGCAGCGCTTCCGCGGACTTTTGCGGTAGGTATATTCATCTGACGGGGAATGTATGCAATGATTCAGAAAAAATCTGTCTGGTTTTAAATAATTACGAATGGATTTGGGAGAGTAGAAGGAGCATCTATGTTACTGAATTTACATGTGAAAAACCTGGCTCTGATTGAGGAGGAGGAAGTGGATTTCGGACACGGTCTCAATATCCTGACAGGTGAGACCGGCGCGGGAAAATCCATTCTGATCGGCTCGATTCATCTGGCTCTGGGAGGAAAGGTTTCTAAGGGAATGCTGCGCGAGAATGCGGATTATGCCCTGGTGGAACTGACTTTCTCCGTGGAGCAGCCTCATCAGATGAAGGAACTGGAAAAGATGGATATTTTTCCGGAGGATGGCCAGCTGATTCTCTCTCGCAAGATCATGAAGACAGGGAGGAGTGTCTGCCGGATTAATTCGGAAACTGTGTCCGCTTCGCTGATGCAGAAAGCGGCTTCCCTGCTGATTGATATTCACGGCCAGCATGAACATCAGTCTCTTCTTACGAGAAAGAACCATATCAAATATCTGGATTCCTATGCGAAGAGAGAGCTGGGAGACAGACTGCAGACGCTGCAAACCTTCTATCACCGATATACAGATGGGAAAAGGCTTCTCGAGGAGGCTTCCCTGGACCGGGAACAGCAGCAGAGGGAGATTTCTTTTCTGGAATATGAGATCCGGGAAATTGAAGACGCTCACCTGCAGCCGGGGGAAGATGAGGAGCTGGAGACAGCATTTCGCCGTCTCTCCCATGGCAGAAAAATACTGGAGGCGGCCGCAGAATGCAGAGATCTCTGCGCGGATGGCAATGGTAATGCTTCCGACAGAATAGGACAGGCGGTTCGTTCCCTGACTGGTGTGGCGGAATACGACGACCAGGCTGGTGCCCTGGCGGAACAGCTGCAGGAGATTGACAGCCTCCTGAGCGACTTTAACCGGGAGCTTGCTTCTTACCTGGATGACTTTTCATTTTCCGATGAGGAATTTGCGGAAATTCAGAACCGGCTGGATCTGATTAACCATCTGAAGAGCAAGTATGGAAAAACGATTGACGATATCCTGCGTCAGAAGACAGAAAAAGAAGCGGAGCTGGAGAAACTGGCGCATTACGATGAATACCGCAGGGAGCTGGAGGAAAATCTGCTCCGGGCGGAGCACGAACTGCAGGAAATTTCTGCAGAGGTATCTGCAATTCGCCGGTCAGCCGCGGAGATTTTTACAGAGGAAATCAGAAAGGCGTTGGAAGCACTGAACTTCCGGCAGGTAAAGCTTTCCATGGAATTCCGGAAAACAGATCACTACACCGCGAACGGATGGGATGATGTCCGCTTTTTGATCTCCACCAATCCGGGAGAACCGATGAAACCGCTGGATTCGGTCGCCTCCGGCGGAGAACTTTCGCGTATTATGCTGGCATTGAAAACAGTGCTGGCGGAGAATGACGAGATCGAAACACTGATTTTTGATGAGATCGACAGCGGAATCAGCGGGCGGACCGCGCAGATGGTGGCGGAAAAGATGAAGCTTACGGCTGCCAGCCATCAGGTGATCTGCATCACGCATCTGCCGCAGATTGCGTCCATGGCGGACACGCATTTTCTGATTGAGAAGACCTCCGATGATTCTTCCACGATCTCCCGGATACGGTTGCTGAAGCGGGAGGAGAGCATTGAGGAACTCGCGCGTATGCTTGGCGGCGTCCGGATTACAGAGGCTGTGATGGAGAATGCGCGGGAGATGAAAAAGCTGGCGGATACGGTGAGACCGGATTCCGTTTCGAATTGAAATTAATATATTATGAAAAAATATCGTTATCTGATCTGGATCCTGCCGGTTCTGGCTGCGATTCTGATCTTCTGTTTTTCGGCTCAGCCAGGGGAAGAGTCCTCACAGCTGAGTAATGGTGTTGTATTAAAACTGCTTGACCTGTTATCGCGTTGGAATCCGTCTCTGAATCCCGTGGAATTTCTGGAACGGATGTCCACGCCGGTGCGCAAGGCGGCACATGTCACAGAGTACCTGATTTTCTACCTCACTTTGCTGGCGGCTTACTATGTGACCGGATTCCGCCGGATTCGCTGGATTGGCAGCTCTGTTCTGACGGCTTTCTTATATGCCTGCACGGATGAGACGCACCAGCTTTTTGTGGATGGAAGGGCGGGAAGGTTTACCGATGTGCTGATCGATTGTTCCGGTATTGCTGTTCTGTCTGTCGTTTTAATTTTTGTAAATTTTTACCGGCGCAATAAAGCGAAAAGGCTGTGATATGCGATAAACACTGTTATACAATACAATATTTAACAGACGCGGTAAGAACATACAGTGTGTAAAACTGAAAATGAAATATACTAAAAAAGGTACTTGAAAGGATCAGGTATCTTTTTTGTATCTTGTACAAAGGACAAAAGGCTGGAAATACGAAAGATCTGCCTGATTGATGATTTAGTAAACAACACAAGAGGAGATGACGATAGAAGCATGTCGGAACCGAAAATTTTGAAAATATACAGACAGGAGAGAAAAAAGTTTTTTCTTTTTTACCTGCTTATTCTGATTGTTTTTTCCCTGTTCTCCGTGGCGGATTACATTCCGGATTCGATTTCGGTGACCAGGGGCAATACAGTATCCATCGGAGGATTCCTGCCGGTTACAAGAACCGTAAGAAGTGATGATGAGGCGGTGGAATCTTTTGGAAATCTTGGCACGGCGGAGTGCGGCGTCTATGAGATGGAATGCCGCCTGCTGGGGATTGTGCCGATCAAGAGTGTCACGGTCAATATTGTGGAAGACACGCAGGTGATTCCCTGCGGCGTGCCGGTTGGAATTTATATAGAGACGGCAGGGGTTTATGTGGCGGACGTGGCGGAGGTTGAGACGGCGGACGGTTCTGCGGCGAATCCGTCCAGACATATTCTGCAGGCTGGGGATTATATTACCGCCGTGGATGGCGCGGCGGTTTCCTCGAAAGAAGAACTGGTTGAATCTGTACGGGATTCTGGGGGAAAGACGCTGCTTTTGTCGGTTGTGCGGGACGGTGAGACGATTGCGTGCGAGGTGACCCCTGTGAAGAATGCGGATGGGGAATACCAGATCGGAGTCTGGGTGCGGGACGATTTGGCGGGAATCGGTACTCTCACCTATGTGACGGAGGAAGGGAGTTTCGGTGCGCTGGGCCACAGCATCAGCGATACAGATACAAGTGAACAGGTTGTAATGAAAGAGGGGACGGTTTATCTGGCCGATATTCTGAGTATTATTAAGGGCACAAAAGGAAATCCGGGAGAACTGGTGGGACAGATTCAGTATACGCAGGATCAGGTATTGGGGATGATCACGGAGAATTTACCGAACGGTATCTTCGGGGTGCTGGACAATCTGCCGGAGGAACTGTCCGCAGCAGAGGCGGTTTCGGTCGGTTATAAACAGGAAATTACGGAGGGAACAGCGGAGATCCTGGCGGAGATTGACGGTGAGATCGGCTCTTATGAGGTGGAAATCGAGAGCATTGACATGAATGCTTCAGAATTGAATAAGAGTCTGCTGTTTTATGTGACAGATGAGGAACTGATTGAAAAAACCGGAGGAATCATTCAGGGGATGAGCGGGTCGCCGATTCTGCAAAACGGCAAAATCATCGGGGCGGTCACTCACGTTTTTGTGTCGGATCCGCGGGAGGGATATGGTATTTTTATTGAGGATATGCTGGAAGGGGAATAAATATACGAAGTCATTCCAAAATCTGGTATTTTTCAGAGAGATATTGACACTCTTCGACAAATTTAGCGCAAGGAAATGACTATACTTCATCTGAAAAGCAGCAGAGATTCAGAACAAGACTCTGAATAAATAAAAAAAGAGGGGTGTCATGAAGTTTGATCAAAATAGCGATTGCTGACGATAATGAAAACATGGTCCGCCTACTGACCGATATCGTTTCCAGGGATAAGGAGCTGAATGTGGTAGGGACAGCAAACAACGGCGAGGAGGCCTGTGAAGTGATTCGCACAAAAGAACCGGATATTGTACTTTTAGATATCGTCATGCCGAAGCTGGACGGGCTCGGTGTGATGGATCGCACCAACAGGGATAAAACGATTCGCAAACAGCCGAACTACATTATCATCAGCGCCATCGGACAGGAGAATGTGACGGAAGACGCATTTCGCCTGGGTGCGTCCTACTATCTGATGAAGCCATTTGATCAGGAAGCCCTGGTAAAACGTATCAAATATGTGAAAGACACGATTCACAGAAAGTCCGCCGACCCGAAGGCAGGGGGTGTCTATGAGAATATCCGGGATGTCAGGGAGCATGATCTGGAGACCGATGTCACCAATATCATCCACGAGATCGGGGTGCCTGCGCATATTAAGGGGTATCAGTATCTGCGGGAAGCGATTGTGATGTCTGTAAATGATATTGAGATGCTGAATTCTATCACAAAGATTCTGTATCCGGCTATCGCGAAAAAATACCAGACAACCTCCAGCCGGGTGGAGCGGGCAATCCGGCACGCGATTGAAGTCGCATGGAGCCGGGGAAAAATGGATACGATTGATGAACTTTTCGGATATACGATTCACAACGGAAAGGGAAAACCGACGAATTCTGAGTTTATCGCTTTGATTGCGGACAAGATCAGGCTGGATTACCGGAAGTAATATGGGAAATATGGAAAAAACTCACAAATTCTCTGGTCTCTGAACGGGAAATGTTGTATGATGATAAGGTAATGTGTCAGAATACAGTTTTTTGTTCGGAGGGTTTATATGAAAAAAGTCTTATTTGCTTCATCGGAAGTGATTCCGTTTATAAAGACAGGCGGTCTGGCGGACGTGGCCGGATCACTGCCGAAGTGTTTTCCAAAGTCAGAGTATGATGTGAGGGTAGTTCTTCCAAAATATTTGTGCATGAAAGAGTCATTTTGCGATGGGCTCACCGCTGTGGCAGAGTGTGAAGTACATCTGAACTGGCGGACACAGTACGCCGGAATTTATCAGACCGTGGAGGACGGCGTTACTTTTTATTTTATTGATAATGAATATTATTTTGCCGGACCGAAGCCGTACGGTGAGATTTATCAGGACGCGGAAAAGTTTGCGTTTTTCTCTAAGGCAGTGCTGACGATTCTGCCGGTGATTGACTTTCAGCCGGATATCATTCACTGCCACGACTGGCAGACCGGCCTGGTTCCGGTTTTCCTGGAGGGGCAGTTCCGCCAGGAAGCGTTTTACCGCCATATCCGCACGATCTTTACCATACATAACCTGAAATTCCAGGGGCGGTGGTATATCGATGCGATCCGGGATGTGACCGGCCTTCCTCCGGAGTATTTTACCATGGAGACGCTGGAAAGTTACGGACAGGCTAATTTGTTAAAGGGCGGTCTGGTCTACGCGGATTACATCACGACGGTCAGTGAGACCTACGCGAAGGAGATCCAGTCCCCGGATGGAGGCGAAGGTCTGGACGGCCTGCTGCGGGCGAAGGGATCCCGCCTCACCGGCATTTTAAACGGGCTGGATTATAAGGATCAGGATCCGGCGACAGATGAGAGAATCACACAGAAGTTTGAGGGCGACATTGTTTCTTACAAGAGGATAAACAAGGCAGATCTGCAGCGCAGCCTCGGTCTGGAGGAGAGGGAGGATGCATTCCTCATCGGCATGGTATCCCGTCTGACCGATCAGAAAGGATTCGACCTTGTGAATTACATTCTGGATGAGATCATGGGGGAAGAGCGGATTCAAATCGTAGTTCTGGGCACTGGGGAATACCGCTACGAGAGCATGTTCCAGTATTATGAGGGAAAATACCCAGGACGCATCTCGGCAAATATTTATTATTCCGAGGAGCTGGCGCAGAAGATTTACGCTTCCTGCGACGCCTTTCTGATGCCCTCTCTGTTTGAACCCTGCGGGTTAAGCCAGCTGATGTCGATGCGTTACGGTACCGTGCCTCTGGTTCGCGAGACCGGCGGACTGAAGGACACCGTGGAGCCTTACAATGAGTTTGAACATACCGGCACCGGATTTTCGTTCCATAATTATAATGCACATGAGATGCTCTATATGATCCGTTATGCGTGTAAGGTCTTCAGCCAGACTCCGGAGGAGTGGCTGGATATCATCCGCAGGGATATGG
>JAJQAD010000168.1 GCA_021204005.1 Clostridiales bacterium | reverse complement strand
TTCGTTGGATTACTCCGGTGTTTTCGCGGCTGATCTGTCCAGAAACGTGATATCTTTTCTGGAGCGTAGCTGTGACATGATGCCGCATTCCTCCAGCGTCATGGAGCCGCCCGTTCCGACGGAAGCTCCCGGTGCAATGAGTGTCATGGCCAGATTGGCTGCTTCTTCAGCGGTGGGACAGTAGTAACCGGCCATCCTTCTTTTTTCAAGGTTTTTCATGATGGTGCCTGCGATATTTTCATAATATTGTTCTTTGGGTGTCATAAAATTTTCCTTTCTTTCCATGTGGATTAACTGGTTATTTGGGCTATATTACAGTCGTTAAAGTGAAAAATTATTTTTCGCTTTTGCTGCTTAGCGCACGTTTTGCGATGAAAAATGAATCAGGGCTTAATTGCGTTGATTTAAGTATAGCACATTTTTTTCAGAGCGCCAGTCCGTTTATTTGATCAGATTGCGTTATCCTGTGCACTTGATTTTTCCCCTTTGATTGTAGTATAGTGACTCATTGGGATGTTCAGATTTATCGTTTGAACATCAATAGAAAAAGAAAGGGAGTCTTTATGAAAAACAATTTAAAAAAGATGCTTTCCTACTATAAACCCTATAAGGGGATTTTTTTGCGGACATGTGCTTTGCCTTTGGGGAGGCGGCAGTGTCTCTGATCGTGCCCCTGGTGGTGCGCTTCATCACGGCGCAGGTGGTGTACTGGGAAAGTGAGACGGCGGCGCATACGATCCTGCGCCTGGGCATTATTCTGTTTGCTCTGATTCTTGGGCAGATGTACTGCAATTATTTCATTTCCAATTATGGTCATGTGATGGGCGCGAAAATGGAATACGATATGCGGGCGGAGATTTTTAATCACTATCAGAAGCTTTCCTTTACCTTTTACGATGATCAGAAGGTGGGGCAGCTGATGTCCCGCATCACTTCGGATTTATTTGAGATCACAGAGCTGCTCCATCACGGACCGGAGAATATTGTGATTTCCCTGAGCAAGATTGTCGGCGCTCTGGTGATTATGCTTTGCATCAGCCCGAAGCTTACGCTGGCGGCGTTTGCCCTGCTTCCGTTTATGCTGGTGTTTGCTTATGTTTTCAATACGAAAATGCAGCGCACTTTCGGCAGGGAGAGGGCGAAAATTGCGGATATCAACAGCCAGATCGAGGATAATCTCTCCGGCATCCGCGTGGTAAAATCTTTTGCCAACGAGGAGATTGAGAATGAAAAGTTCCGGGTCGGAAACATGGGATTTCTGAATGCCAAAAAGAATACATACCGCTATATGGGAGGCTACAATTCCGGGCTGACCGCATTTACCATGTCCATTACCGTGCTTGTTATTATGGTGGGCGGCGTTATGATCACCCGCGGCACCGGCAGCATCACCGACCTGGTGACATTCCTCCTCTATATCAATGTGTTTACGGATCCGATAAAAACGCTGATTAATTTTACAGAGCAGTTCCAGCGCGGATATTCCGGTTTTGTCCGTTTTGCTGAGATGCTGGCTGTGGAACCGGATATTCAGGATGCGAAGGATGCCGGAACGCTCGCGGATGTGAAGGGCGATATTGAGTTTGACGATGTGACGTTCCACTATGCCGAGAGCGATCAGATGGTTCTGAATCATGTGAATCTGTCGGTGCATGCCGGGGAATATGTGGCTCTGGTCGGCAGCTCCGGCGTCGGCAAGAGCACGCTTTGCAGCCTGATTCCCCGCTTTTATGATGTGGCAGGCGGCCGTGTGCTGGTGGACGGGCAGGATGTCCGCACATTGAAACAGAAAGACCTGAGAAATCAGATCGGTATCGTGCAGCAGGATGTGTATCTTTTTGCCGGAACGATCGCGGAAAACATCGGATATGGCCGCCCGGGTGCCTCCCGGGAGGAGATCATTGAGGCGGCGAAAAATGCCAACGCCCATGAATTTATCATGGGATTCCCCGACGGGTACGATACGGACATCGGCCAGCGCGGCGTAAAGCTGTCCGGCGGGCAGAAACAGAGAATTTCCATCGCGCGGGTTTTCCTGAAAAATCCTCCGATTCTGATCTTTGACGAGGCGACCTCCGCGCTTGATAATGAGAGTGAAAAGGTGGTGCAGGATTCCCTGGAAAAGCTGGCGAAGGACCGCACCACGTTTGTGATCGCGCACCGGCTTTCCACGATACGGAATGCAGAACGGATCCTTGTGCTTACGGACCACGGGATTGAGGAGAGCGGGACGCATGAGGAACTGATGGAAAAGGGCGGTGCGTACCGGAAATTGTATGAGATGCAGTGGGCTTAATCAATAGGAAAGCACGGCGGCAGGATAAGAAATATTCCGACCGCCGTTTTATTTCCGTATCGTTTCTGAAAATTATACAACCGAAAAACCTTTTTCCTTATAAAAACATATGATAACAGTATAGTGAATAGCAGATAATCTGATTATTTTGCCGGTGAAGCGAAACAACTATTTTACAGTTTTCGTTACGGTTCGGATTTCGCTTTCTGATATCTATGATGGAAAAGGTGAAACATGGAACGAATTTTAAAAGAAATAAATGCTGCTTATGCCTATGAACGCGGCATTATCGGCCGGGGCATCGGTGTGGCGGTACTGGATACCGGAGTGGCCCTGCATCCGGATTTTACGGGCAGGGTATCGTATTTCAGGGATTACGTGGAGGAGCGGACGGAGCCCTATGACGACAACGGGCATGGAACTCATATCAGCGGCATCATAGGAGCGCAGAGCGAAACGCAGGTTCACGGCGTGGCTCCCGCCTGCAGTCTTCTGGGATGCAAGGTTCTGGATCAGAACGGCAATGGAAAGATTGAGCATACCTGTCAGGCTCTGGAGGATCTGATGGAGAAAAACAGGAGGCACCGCAGGTTTGTCCGTATCGTCAATATATCGGTGGGAATGACGGACGCGGCCCGGCCGGGCATGCAAAGCCTTCTGGTCGGTACGGTGGAAAAGGCCTGGGACAGCGGGATTGTGGTAATCGCCGCAGCCGGGAACAACGGGCCGGGAGAACATACGATTACCAGTCCGGGTATTTCCCGCAAGATCATTACGGTCGGAAGTATCGATGACGGGTGGAATTCTCCCCGCGGAAAGGGATATTCCGGCCGGGGTCCCACCTCGGAGTGCGTTGTCAAACCGGAAATTCTGATGCCGGGTACCAATATCTTAAGCTGTTCCAACCGGAAAGGCGGGTATACGAGAAAGAGCGGAACTTCCATGGCGGCTCCTGTGCTCTCCGGTATGATCGCGCTTCTTCTGTCCGCGTATCCCTCTCTGACTCCAAATGAAGTGAAAATGCGGCTGTTTTACGCGGCAAAGCCGGTGGGAGAGGAACGGCATGGAAAAAGCTGGGGGACGGTGCGGGTTGACGCGTTGCTGTGAAGCACAGACCCCAGGAGCAGGCGATGAAACACCTGCTCCATTGCGTTTTTAAATTTCATTTCATCGACGGATTCCGCCGCTTCGATTTCCACCGTTCCAACTTCCGTCCCGCCCAGCGTATAGATGGCGGAGCCTATCACTTCGCCTTCCGTGACCGGCGTTTCCAGTGTTTCCGGCAGGGAGAGCGTTTCTTCCAGAGAATCCGCGGAGCCGGTGGTATCCAGGTAGCGGAACGAATCACTGTAGCGGACGGCGACTGTGCCGGAGACGCCGCCGGTGACGGGAATTTCTTCCAGATTATTTGTGTTGTCATCGGAGAAAACAGTGCAGTTGGCAAAGCCCCACGTAAAAAGGCTGACGGCGTCGGAAATCCGGGAAGCACTGTCATCCGCCGCCATGATGGAGGCAATCAGATTGACGTCATCCTTTGTCGCTGTGGCTGCGAGACAGAATTTCGCCTGGCTGGTGGAGCCTGTTTTCAGCCCTGTGGCATACTCATACTGTTTCAACAGCTTATTGGTGCTGCTTAGGGTAAAAACGCTGTCCCCTTGGGCTGTGTGATGTGTGATATCTTCCATCCAGATGGCGGTATAGTCAAAAATTTCCGGGTGATTCACGGTCAGTTCCCGTGACATCAGCGCGATGTCCAGCGCGCAGGAATAATGTCCGTCCGCGTCCAGACCGCAGGCATTGACAAAATGGGTATGTTCCATGCCAAGCTCAGCGGCGCGGGCGTTCATCTGTTCGACAAAGGCTTCCTCGGAGCCGGAGATGTGCTCCGCCATGGCGACACTGGCGTCGTTGGCGCTGGCGACGACAATACATTTGATCATGGTATCCACGGTCTGCGTCTCGCCGGGTTCCAGAAATACCTGGGAGCCTCCCATGCCGGCGGCATGCTCCGAGACAGTTACCGTGTCTTCTAAGGAGATCTGACCGTTATCGATGGATTCAAAGATCAGGAGGAGCGTCATAACCTTGGTCACGCTGGCGAGCGGGCGCTCAGTGATTTCATCTTTTGCGTACAGTATGGTGCCGGTGTCCGCGTCCATCAGCAGCACCGACGGCGCCGAGGTCTCCGGCCCGGATTCGGCACCGGCGGCGGAAAACGGAAGCAGAAAACTGAAAATCAGGATGAATAGCAGAGATAGAATTTTTTTCATCAGAAATATCCATTTTGCGGGGTTTATTAATATGTATTGGAAAAATTTTCCGATATTCCGGAAGCCGCGTGAAAAATTTCTTGCATTTTTTCTGTATTACTGTAAAATGATGAGGGGGATTATGTATTAGTACGGGGACGCAGTTGGAGATCGCAGAATGGATTTAAGTGTGAAACTGGAAGTATTTGAAGGCCCATTGGACCTTCTTCTTCATTTATTGGATAAAAATAAAGTCAGCATTTATGATATCCCCATCGTAGAGATCACAGACCAGTATCTGGAATATATCCGCGAGATGCAGCGGCAGGACTTAAATATCATGAGTGAGTTTATGGTCATGGCGGCGACACTCCTGGATATCAAGGCGCGGTGGCTGCTGCCGAAAGAGGAGAGCGAGGATGAGGAGGAAGAGGATCCCCGTGCTGCGCTTGTGGAGCAGCTGCTGCAATATAAAATGTACAAGTACATGTCCATGGAATTAAAGGATCGTCAGATGGATGCGGCTATGCAGCTTTTCCGGGCGCCGGACCTGCCGGAAGCAGTGCGAGGGTATGAGGAACCGGTGGATGTAGATAAGCTTACAGAAGGCCTGGACCTGAGTGCGCTTCACCGGATTTTCCGGTCGGTGATGAGCCGTCAGGCGGAGAAAGTGGATCCGATTCGCTCAAAGTTCGGGAAGATTGAAAAAGAACAGGTGTCGGTGGAGGACAAGCTTTCTTATCTGGAGCATTTTCTGGAGACGCATCAGTCCTGCTCCTTCCGGGAGCTGTTAGAACGGCAGAACAGCAGGATAGAAGTGGTGGTCACCTTTCTGGCTGTGCTGGAGCTGATGAAAATGGGTGAGATCACGGCGCGGCAGGATGAGATTTTCGGGGAGATTGAGATTGTCCGGACGGATCGGAGCGGGCATGCAGGGGAAGATGCGGCTGAGACCGTTGATGATGCCGCAGAGGGGACCCCATTGACATCATTTTCTTAGAGAGGATTTTGCGGATGAAGATAGAAGAATATGAGGCGGCCGTGGAGGCTATTCTTTTTGCCATGGGTGATTCCGTGGAGCTTTCCAGGATTGCAGCTGCGCTGGAAATTTCCGATGCGGACGCAAAGCGGATCATACAGAGTCTGAGTGACCGTTACAGCGCACAGTCCAGCGGACTCCAGATTATCGAGCTGGACGGTTCGTATCAGATGTGCACCAAAGTCAGCCAGTACGAATATCTGATCCGCATTGCGAAGCAGCCGAAACGGCATGTGCTGACCGACGTGCTGCTGGAGACGCTGTCCATTGTAGCCTACAAGCAGCCGGTAACCCGTGTGGAAATCGAGAAAATCCGCGGCGTTTCCTGTGAGCACGCGATTAACCGTCTGGTGGAGTATAACCTGATCCGGGAGATCGGGCGCCTGGACGCGCCGGGCCGGCCGATTTTGTTCGGGACGACGGAGGAATTTCTGCGCTGTTTCGGAGTGCAGTCCACCGACGATCTGCCGACTCTGGATGCGGAGCAGGTGGAGGAGTTCAAGCAGGAGGCACAGGAGGAAGTGCAGCTGAAGCTGAATTTGTGAAGTTAAAGATATGCGCATTCAAAATATACACGTATTTTAAAAGGAACAAATGCCAAGGCAAAAGCAAATGCGGTTCAAGGGTTGCCGGAAATGCTGAAAATTGCCTCCGGCAAACGGTATGAGGAGAATAGAAAAGAAAAACATAGTTCAAATGCACGATATGGATGGTGCAGATATGAGTCGAGATTTGCGTTACCTGTCTATGATAACAATGGGAATATAGGTGGATATAATATCTTTCAAGTGGCGATGCTTTGCAGGAATGATAAAAATGGTAGAATGTATTTATATGACATTATGAACATAAAAAAAGAAACGAGAAAGCTTTTCCGGTCAGGAGACCTTACTCAGTAAGAAAACCCGCTTCTTTAACTTAATATTATATGAGTGGATAGATATTGTCAAGCAGATAATGGATTTTTTGATGCAGAAATAGAATTAAAATACAAAGAGGAGGAGTAACTATGAGCAGATTATCAGTGGTTGAGACCGGTAAGATGCGGGCTTTCGGGGAAGATTTGCGCGCCCAGATTGCCCAGCGCATCGCGGCGAACCCGCCCGGAGTCTGTGCGGTGGAGCAGCAGCTTGCGATTCTGCAGATGTGCTACGCCCAGACCTGCGGCAAATGTGTTCCCTGTCGGATCGGTCTGGGGAGACTGGTAGAATTAATGGAGGATGTACTTGACAACCGGGCCACGATGGAGACCCTGGCGCTGATTAAGGAGACTGCGGAGACAATCCGCGTGTCTGCCGACTGTGCCATCGGCTTCGAGGCGGCCAACATGGTGTTGAAAGGACTGGACGGTTTTGAGGAGGATTACCTTTCTCATGTGCAGCAGCACACCTGTTCCGGATCCTTTGAGCAGCCTATTCCGTGCGTAACGCTCTGTCCCGCACATGTGGATGTGCCGGGCTATATCGCGCTGGCAGCGGCCGGGAGGGCGGACGACGCGATCCGTCTGATCCGCAAGGACAACCCGTTCCCGACAGCCTGCGCGCTGATTTGTGAGCACCCCTGTGAGCGGCGGTGCCGGAGAAAAATGATCGACGACGCGGTGAATATCCGCGCGTTAAAGCGGTACGTGGTGGATCACGCCTCGGCGGATTCCGTTCCTACGCCGCCGTGCAACCAGTCCACCGGAAAGAAAGTTGCCGTGATCGGCAGCGGGCCGAGCGGCCTGACCGCCGCCTATTTCCTGCAGCTGATGGGGCATCAGTGCACCGTATTTGAGGAGAAAAAACAGCTGGGCGGCATGCTTCGCTACGGTATCCCGAATTACCGCTTCCCGCGGGAGCGTCTGCAGCAGGATCTGGACGCGATTCTTTCTACAGGTATTGAGGTAAAGACGGAGACGCCGATCGGCACGGAAGAGATGAAGCAGCTGCGCGCAGAGTATGACGCTGTCTATGTGACCATCGGCGCGCACACAGATAAAAAGCTCCGCCTGGAGGGAGAGGACAGCGAAAACGTGATTTCCGCTGTCAAGATGCTCCGGGAAATCGGGGACGACAATTATCCGGATTATACCGGGAAAGATATCATTGTGGTCGGCGGCGGAAATGTAGCTATGGACTGCGCGAGGACAGCGGTCCGCTGCCACGCCGCATCGGTAAAGGTGGTTTACCGGAGACGCCAGGAGGATATGACGGCTCTGGCGGAGGAAGTGGAAAGCGCTCTGGCGGAGGGCGTGGAGATGGTGACCTTAAACGCGCCGGTCCGCATCGAGGCGGACGCGGAAGGAAAAGCGGCGGCTCTTTGGGTACAGCCTCAGGTAATCGGCCAGGTAAAGAACGGCCGTCCTGCACCCAGGAATGCCAACAAACCGGAAGTGCGCATGGTCTGCGATATTATTCTGGTTGCGGTCGGGCAGGACATTGTGTCCGGACCTTTTGCGGAGTACGGCATTCCTGTCAACCGGGGAAAAATCGTGGCGGATGAATCCGGCGCTGTCGAGATGGACGGCATTTTTGCCGGCGGCGAGTGTGTGCTTGGTGCAGCCACAGCCATCCGCGCGATCGAGGGTGGAAAAGTGGCCGCAGCAAATATCGATGAATATCTCGGATACCACCATCCTGTCACCTGTGATGTGGATATTCCGGAACCGCTGCTCAACGATAAAGTGGCCAGCGGCAGGGTGAACCTCCGCGAGGCGGAGGCCTGCACGCGCAAAGAGAGTTTTGATGGCGTGGAGCTGCCGATGAGCGATGAGGAAGCATACCGTGAGGCGAGCCGCTGTCTGCGGTGCGACCGCCATGGGTGCAGTGTGCTGAGAGGAGGTCGTCAGGAGATATGGTAAACATTACGATTAATCATAAAAAATTACAGGTGAAAGAGGGGACGACCATTCTGGAGGCTGCTTCCATAGCCGGTATCAAGATACCGACGCTCTGTTATCTGAAGGACATCAACGAGATTGGCGCCTGTCGCGTCTGCGTGGTGGAATTAAAAGGAAAAGATATGCTGGTATCCTCCTGCAACACAAAAGTGGAGGAGGGGATGGAGGTCATCACCAACAGCGAAAAGGTACAGCATGCGAGACGGATGAATGTGGCGTTTATCCTCTTTAAACACAACACGAACTGTACCTCCTGCACCAGGAGCGGCAACTGTTCCCTCCAGGAGGTGGCGAATACACTTAATATCGGCCGTCTCCCCTATAAGCGCTCCTATGAGCAAAAGGCCTGGAACCGGGAATTTCCGTTAATCCGCAATGCCGGAAAATGCATCAAATGCATGCGCTGTGTCCAGGTCTGTGAGAAAATTCAGACTCTTGGTATCTGGGATCTGGTCAATACTGGTAAGCGCACCAGTGTGGATGTCAGCGGAAACCGGAAGATCGAGGACGCCGACTGTGCGGTCTGCGGACAGTGCGTGACCCACTGCCCGGTGGGTGCGCTCCATGAGAGAGACGACTGTGCAAAGCTGATGGATGCGATACATAATCCGGACAAAATCGTCGTCGTTCAGATCGCTCCCGCTGTCCGCGCAGCCTGGGGCGAGGGTATCGGCCTGCCGAAGCAGATGGCGACGGAGAAGCGCATGGCGGCGGCTGTCCGGGCTTTGGGTGCGGATTATGTGTTTGATACGAATTTTTCGGCTGACCTGACCATCATGGAGGAGGGTTCGGAGCTGATCGAGCGCCTGCAGCACCCGGATGACTATCAGTGGCCGATGTTTACCTCCTGCTGCCCGGGCTGGGTGCGTTTCCTGAAATCCCAGTACCCGGATATGACACCGAACCTGTCCACGGCCAAATCGCCCCAGCAGATGTTTGGTGCGGTGACCAAGAGCTACTACGCACAGATTCTTGACGTGGATCCTTCCCGGATTTTCTGTGCATCCATCATGCCCTGCATGGCGAAAAAGGCAGAATGCGACCTGCCGGTGATGAACGACGCGGGCGCGGGACAGGATGTGGATCTGGCACTGACTACCCGGGAATTCGACCGGATCATCAAGGCTGAGATGCTGATTCCGGCGCTGCTTCCCGAGGAAGAGTTTGACATGCCTCTGGGCGTCGGTTCCGGCGCGGCCGTTATCTTCGGCGCCACCAGCGGCGTAATGGAAGCGGCTCTCAGGACTGCATCCTACGTGCTGGAGGGGCATAACCCCGACCCGGATGCTTTTTCCGTGGTGCGCGGCATGGACGGTATCAAGGAGGCCGAAGTGGAGATCGCGGGCGTCAAAGTAAAAGCGGCTATCGCCCACGGCCTGGGCAACGCCCGGAAGCTGATCGAGAAATGCCGCTTAGGCGAGGCGGAGTATCACTTCGTGGAGGTTATGGCCTGCCCCGGCGGCTGTGCCGGCGGCGGCGGACAGCCGATCCGCGACGGTGTGGAGATGGCGGATGTCCGCGGACAGCAGCTCTATGAGCTGGACCGCAATAATCCGATTCGCTTCTCTCACGAGAATCCGTCTGTCATTCAGGCGTACAGGGATTACTTTGAAAAACCGCTCTCCCATAAGTCGCATGAACTGCTGCATACGGATCACGACGCGTGGAAGATGCCGGGCGAGTGAGATGAGATAACACCAGAAAACGGTCTGTCAGGCTGCCTGACAGACCGTTTTTCTCCTCATGAAAAAGAGAGTTTCTTTTTTACAATTCATTAGAACCTATGCTGCCGATTCCGCATATATTACAATAAATCCATCAGAAAGGGCAATCAAATTGAGTTGCAATACAGGAAATTACCGGACGATGCCGATGAGCGGCGGCATGCCGTACGCCATCGACCGCATGCCGATCACAATGGCGTATGTGCCGTGGCAGCATTTTGCGCGGACGTATGAGCTGGATCGGGCGCTTACAGTCGGAACTATTTTTCCCGAATTAGATAAACCGTTCACCGGGAAAGGAGGGAACTGCTGATGAGTATGTCCTGCAATTGTAATGCTGCGGAAAAAATGAGGCTGTTCCAGGCGGTGAATCAGTACGGGTTTGCTCTGAGCGATATCACACTGTATCTGGATACCCACCCGAAAGACCAGGAGGCGCTGGATTACTACAATCACATGAATCACATGTATCAGAAGGCTTGCTCTGAATACGAGCACAAATACGGCCCGCTGACCCAGTTCGGCGGCGAGGAGCATGATATCTGGAAGTGGTCGGTACAGTGCTAGCCGTGGGAAAGGGGGTATTTTTAACTTATGTGGAATTATGAGAGAAGACTGCAGTATCCGGTCAACATCACAAAATCCGACCCCGGGATTGCAAAAATAATTATCTCACAGTTTGGCGGACCTGACGGCGAGATGTCTGCGTCCATGCGCTATCTGTCCCAGCGGTATTCCATGCCGTATAAAGAGGTGGCAGGTCTACTCACGGACATCGGCACGGAGGAACTGGCGCACATGGAAATGATCTGCGCGATTGTGAAACAGCTGACACAGGATCTGACTCCGGAGGAAATCAAAAAGAGCGGGTTCGACACCTACTATGTGGATCACACGCTGGGCTTGTGGCCCGCGGCGGCCGCCGGCATTCCGCAGAATGCGTGCGAGTATCAGTCCAAGGGAGATGCCATCACGGATCTTTTTGAAGATATGGCAGCAGATGCTGCGATTTGATATGTACAAATTTTTAAAAATTCCAGTAAATTTCCACTGGAATTTGCTTCGTTTCGGGGTCTTTTTTCCCTACAAGGATGCGGTCAACCAGGATTTTGATGTCGTTGCGTTCCAAATGGTCGAACCGGAGGTATTTTTCGATCAACTCTTTCCTGTCCTCTTCATTCTGCATCCTGTTGTTGATTTCAAGGATATTATCTTCTGTCTGCGCGATCAGCTGTTCGAATTTTTGCTTCTCATTCAGGAAGTCTTCAGACATCTCCAAATACATGGATTCTGTTATAAGGCCTTTTACTTTATCCATGTAGAGTTCTTTCAGCCCATTCCCGTATTCTTCCAGTTTCCTCCTGTAAGCGCGTAAATCGGCTGTTAAGGCGCTTTTTTTGAGACCAGGGTATTATCTAAGGTAAGGCCGGATTCGATGGCGTGCGGGTCTGCAAGCTCCTCAGAGCACTTCCTTAACTCTTCCCTTACTGTTTCTTCCAGCCTGGTTACTGAAATAAATGAGCCAATGCAGGCATCTTTCGCAAAATAGCGTGTTGGACAGGCAAGATAATTTCTGCCCTTAGTCCTTGTTGAACGCATTGCGCTTCCACAATTTGCACAGATTGCTTTCTTTGAAAAGGGTCCGATCTTTCCATTGTAGCATGGCTTGGACCTTTGTGCGATAAGGTCCTGTATGTGGTCCCATTGTTCCCTGCTTATGATTGCTTCATGGGTACCTTCTACCCGGATCCACTGGTCTTTTGGCCTGGGCTTATTCTTCTTTGACTTGTAAGAGACACTGCCATACTTCCCCTGGACCATATTCCCGATATACATTTCATTCTTCAGCATATCAGCGATATTAAAGTATTTCCAGAGTGTGCTGCTTGGTGTCCTTGGCTGGTAGTATCGGAGCCCTTTCTGCCGCTTATATTCTGTTGGATTCGGGATCCCGCGGTCATTTAATATCCTTGCAATGGATGTCTTCCCATATCCCTGTTCAAAGAGGCTGAATACTTCCCGCACGACTGCAGCAGCTTCTTCATCAATGACAAGGTGCCCTTTCTGCTCAGGGTCTTTGATGTACCCATAAAGTGCGAATGCCCCGATGTGGAAACCATCCTTGCGCCTGGTATTTAATGCACTCTTGATGCTCTCAGACATATCTTCCAGGTACCACTCATTGACAAGGCCGTTGATCTGGCGGGATTTCTTGTTGCCCTGGTTATCTGTATCGGCATTATCTACGATACTTATGAACCGGATTCCCCAGAGGGGGAAGAGGCGTGGATATATTTTTCCACAAGCTCCAGTTCTCTGGTAAAACGGGACTGTGTTTTGCACAGCACAATATCAAATTTCCGCTGTTCGGCATCCTCAAGCATCTTTTTAAATTGCGGGCGGTTCCGGTCGCTGCCAGTATAGTCATCATCGCTGTAGATCCGGTAAATTTCCCATCCCTGCTTGATCGAATACTCTGTAAGCATGGATTTCTGGTTCTGGATGCTGCCGCTGTCATCCGTTTCGCATGCCTTATTCCTGTCCTCCTCAGATAGGCGGCAATAAATTGCCACTTTCTTAGCTTTCATTTCATTCCACCTTCTTTAAATTAATTCCATTTAAAAAAAGCAAAACAAACCACTGGCTTCATTTTATCACGCTAAAACGAACCCGTCCATTATTTCGCCGGAATTGCGGTGGATTTTTCACCTGCCATGATAATCATGGCTGCCATCCGGTTAAATTCTGATTTCCTTTTTTCTTTCCTGGGATTTTTAAAATGATTCGTTAAAATGATTTTTTCTGCCATAATCCTTCCGCTTGTTTGCCTTCCTTTCATGGTATGCGCCAAGGCTGTCCGTTTTTCGCGTCCCGCCATGGCTTATCGTTAAAATGGGAGGCTTTTTCGAAAAAGCAGGACTTTAGAGGAAAAATTTGATTTTTATTGCGATTTAAGGCGGAAAACTGCCTTCAGGGAGCTAATTTTGAAGAAAAAAAGTGAGTTCCGGCTTGTCCAATGATGGAAATGGAGGGGCGGAACTCAGTTTTTGCAGGGGAGGAACTCAGAGGGCATTAAACTCAGAGGATTTTTTCGTAATCCATCATCCCATAAAGGACACGGACAACCTGAATT
>JAJQAD010000102.1 GCA_021204005.1 Clostridiales bacterium | reverse complement strand
TAATCGGAGTTATAACATATTATGAAAAAAAGGAAACCGGTAATTCCCGGCAGGGGGCTGACCGCCGGGATTACCATAACAATGCTCTCCCTGCTGATTCTGATTCCACTGGCATCAATCCTGGCATATTCCTTAAAGCTGAGTTGGTCGGAGTTCTGGGAGATTATACTGCGGGAAAATGTAATGAAAGCATTCCGAACCAGTATCCTCTGTTCGCTGATCGCAGCGGCGGTAAATTGCGTGTTTGGTCTGATTCTGGCCTGGATTCTGGTGCGCTATGATTTTCCGGGGAAACGGCTGCTGGACGGGATGGTTGAGCTGCCGTTTGCGCTGCCGACCGCCGTGGCGGGTATCACGCTTTCCAAGATGTATTCCAATCAGGGTGTACTTGGCCGGCTTCTGGAAAACGTGGGCATCCGAGTTTCCTATACGAAAATCGGGCTGACGATTGCCCTGATTTTTATCGGTATCCCGTTTGTCGTGCGCGCGTTGCAGCCGGTGCTGGAGAAGCTTCCGGCGTCGTTTGAGGAGGCATCAGGCATGCTGGGGGCGAGCCGGTTTTACACTTTTCGGCGTGTGATTTTGCCCGAGCTTACGCCTGCGCTGCTGACCGGTTTCGGGCTGGCGCTTGCGCGGGGAATCGGCGAGTACGGCAGTGTGATCTACATTTCGGGAAACAGCGAAAAACAGGGGACACAGGTGGTCTCCTACATTATCATGCAGAAACTGAATTCCGGGAACGTGGATTATGAAGGCGCGGCGGCGATCGCACTGGTTCTTCTGATCATCTCGTTTCTGCTTTTATTTGTGATCAATATGATTCAGCTGGCAGCAGGAAGGAGAGCCGGTGAGAGCGAAAGCGGCGCTGCGGCGGCAAAACGTGAGCAGAAAGGAATCACGCCGTGGATACTGATTCTCATTGGCGCGGTCTTTTTTGTGATTATGCTGGTTCTGCCGTTGGCGGCGGTGATTTATCGCTCACTGAAAGATGGACTGGCACTCTATGTAAGCGCGATTACAGCAGCGAATACGCTTTCCGCGCTGCGGGTCACACTGATCGCTGCGGGGATTGCGGTAGGCGTCAATACATTTTTCGGCCTTTGTGCGTCATGGCTGATCACGAAGTTTGATTTTCGCGGCAGGCAGGTGCTGTCTACTTTGATCGACATTCCGTTTTCTATTTCGCCGGTCATTGCGGGTCTTGCCTTTATCATGACGTTCGGCCGGATGGGCTGGGCGACCCCGGCGCTGGACTGGATAAACAGTCATCTGGGTACGGATATCGCGCTGGTGTTTTCTGTCCCCGGCGTGGTCCTGGCTACCATTTTCGTGACGTTTCCGTTTGTTTCCAGGGAATTGATTCCGGTAATGCAGGCACAGGGAAATGCGGAGGAAGAGGCCGCAGCCATGATGGGGGCGAAGGGATTTACGATTTTCCGTAAAATCACGTTCCCCCATATCAGGTGGGCGCTGCTCTATGGAATTATTCTCTGTGCGGCGCGTGCACTGGGAGAGTTCGGCGCGGTGTATGCGGTATCAAAGACCAGGGGGCAGACATTTACGCTGCCGCTGGAGGTGGACGCCCTGTACATGGCGGGAAGCGCGGATTCTATTACGCAGGCTTTTGCGGTTTCCTCGATTCTGGTGATGATGGCGATCGCTGTGCTGATTTTGAAGCAGATCGTGGAGTATCGCGGGAAGAAAGAAGAGGGATAACGCTTTGTGTAAAACCCGGTAAGTTTAGAAGAAATATTTGTTAGAAAATAATGCCCATGAGGATTGCCGGAAAGTTTTTGCAGGAGTAAATCATAATAGAATTGGCGGCCGTGCTGCAGACTATAATAATGCAATGCAGGCAGAATAATCGGATAAAACCGGAAAACGAAAGAATGGGAATTGGCGGAGGACAAAGAAACCATGTACGTGGAGATGCAGCATATCAATAAAAATTTCGGGTCATATGAAGCGGCTAAGGACATCAGTTTCGGTGTAGAGCAGGGCAAACTTGTGGCACTTCTCGGACCCAGCGGAAGCGGAAAGACGACTATTCTGCGCATGATTGCCGGGCTGGAGCAGCAGGATTCCGGCGATGTGGTCATCGAGGACAAGGTGGTTAATGACGTACCGGCGGGAGAGCGCGGGATCGGTTTTGTCTTTCAGAATTATGCACTGTTTCGTTATATGACGGTTTATGAAAATATTGCGTTCGGACTGAAAGTGCAAAAGAAAAGCAGACAGGAGATCCGCGAGAGGGTGACGGAGCTGATCTCGCTGGTCGGACTGGAGGGAATGGAGCGTCGCTATCCAAACCAGCTTTCCGGAGGACAGCGGCAGAGGGTGGCTTTTGCAAGGGCGCTGTCGCCGAATCCGCAGCTGCTGCTTCTTGATGAACCGTTTGCGGCTATCGATGCAAAAGTGCGAAAGGAGCTTCGGAGCTGGCTCAAGAAAATGATCGCACAGGTGGGAATCACCAGCATTTTTGTTACCCACGACCAGGAAGAGGCCGTGGAGGTGGCGGATGAGATTATTATCATCAATGAGGGGCGTCTGGAACAGAAAGGCAACCCCATTGACATCTACAAAAATCCGAAGACCTCATTTGTGGCACAGTTTATCGGTACTTCAGCAGTTCATACGGATTTCAGCGGCTTCAAGGGCTTCGAAAATGTGCCGAAAGGAGCGTCGACGGTCATTCGCCCGGAGTTTGTGGAGGCGTTTAAGAGTGACAATGAGAAGTTCCGGAGCCTGATCGCTGATGCGGAGGAGGGCGTGATCACCGATATTGCTTTCCGGGGAAGTTATCTGGAACTGACCCTCGAGGTGAATGGACTGTCCCTCACGACAAACCGTTCTCTGGAGCGCCGCCCGGTGGAGGTCGGCGAAAAAATGTGCGTGCTGATTTACCGTGTTTATGTGCTGGATGGGGGAGAGACGCAGATTTTCGAGAACCGAAGGCTGGAAGGCGTTGACGTGGAGGCACTTTGAGGAGGCCTGGAGTGAATAGGACAAAGTACGAACACCGCGCAATGGTTGCGCATCATAGTATGGCCATGGTTGGCGGTTTTTTCGGCGTTTACGCGCTTTTAAACCGGGGCGATACCTTTGGCTCCTCAGCCACTGCCAATCTGATTTATCTCTTTGTGGCGGGTCTTAGCGGTTCCCGGCAGGAATTTACCATCCGGCTGGGCGCTGCCACTGTTTATATCAGCGGCATTATCTTTGCCACCTGGATTTCCCGTTACTTTAAGGAGCGGGATTTCCGCTATCTTTCCGTGGCGGTTGATATTGCCGCCTGCCTGATATTGGCGCAGATTCCGGCCGATACGGATTCGGTTCTGGCGCTTTATCCCATGTTTTTTGCGGCGGCTGTACAGTGGCTGGCTTACACGAATGCTTCCGGCTACAACAGTGCCACTGTTTTTTCAACAAATAACACGAGACAGTGTTTTGCCGGTCTGACGGAATATCTCTGTGACCATGATCCGGCGCAGCTTGCCCGTTTTCGCTTTTTCGGAGGAACACTTCTCTGCTTTCATGCCGGGGTGGTTTACTGCTGGTTTTGCATGAGAGTATGGGAGTTGAAGAGTATTTATGCCTGTATTCCGCTCCTGGTTTGGGTCGGCATCGCTACCCGGCTGGACCGGCGCGGAGGACATAAGGTGGAGGAACATGTACATAGAGACCGCGCGAAATATGAGCTGACGTGAGTGAAAAACCGTAAGATGAAGGTGTTTCGCCGATTTCTTATTATCATGTTTATGCCTGGCATTTTCAAGAATTTTCTTTGTCTGTCAGATCTTTTACCCACTTGTATTTTTTATAGTGGATAAATACTGCGGGAAGCTTGCAGAATTCATCCAGGCTGACGATGAAGTATACCGCAATTACAGGCAGCCTGAAAGCAAATGCGGCAATCAGCCCGAGCGGAACGGTAACACACCACATGACAATTGTGTCACAGAGAAAACCGAACCTGCTGTCGCCGCCGGCGCAGAAAATTCCTGCGACGGTGGTGCTGTTGACCGATTTTCCTATCATATAGTAGGAGCAGATGACAAGCATCCATTTCAGGTATCCGGCTGCCGTGTCGCTTAAGTCGGTCACCGACAATACCAGGGGACTGAAAGCAAGCAATACGGCTCCGGATAAAATCCCCGCGAGAACCGATATGATACAAAGCCGGTCGCCATATTTTCTTCCTCTTTGAAGGTTCCCGGCGCCGAGCTCGTTGCCGATCAGGATACCGCCGCCGCTGCCGATGCCGAGGCATAGACAGCAGACCAGATTTTTGACGATATTCGCGATCGAATTTGCGGCGACCGCGTCGCTGCCGAGATGCCCCATAATTACGGAATACATGGTAAAGCCCACACCCCACACAATTTCATTTCCCAGAACCGGCGTCGTGTACTTCCAGAAATCATGTGAAAGCGTCTTATCGGTTTGCAGGATATTTTTGATGCGGAGTCGGACGCTGTTCTTTTTTGATAGCATGGCTGCGCACCAGAGAACCTCCGCAGCTCTTGCAAGATCGGTGGAAATGGCGGCGCCGGTAATCTCGAGACGGGGAAAGCCGAACAATCCCAGGATCAGAATCAGATTCATCAAAATATTGCCGGCCATGCATACGGAACTGATGAGACCTGCTGTTTTCGCTCTGCCGCTGTTTTTCAGGATACACAGGTAGATTTGTGAAATGCCTGTCAGCAGGTAGGACGGAGCAACCATCCGCAGGTATTCCGCGCCGCCCTCGATGAGCAGCGACTCATTGGTGAGCAGGCTCATGAGAATCTTCGGGCAGAAAAACGCGGCGGCAGCAAACAGGAATGAAATGATGACCGTGATTTTCATCACATAGGCAAAAATCTGTTCCACCGCTCCCCGGTCTTTTTTCCCCCAGTACTGCGCGGCAAGCATGGATAAGCCGATCGTCATGGCCGCCAGAAACAGATTTTCCACAAAGGTGATCTGTGTGGCCAGGGATACGGCGGACATTTTATCCTGGGAGATAAAATTGAGCATGATGGCGTCCGAGGCGCTTACGACGGCGAGCATAAGCTGCTGCAGCGTGATCGGAAGTACCAGGGTGGCCAGTTTGCGGTTAAACTCTTTATCGGAAAATAGGTGAAGCATCATTGTAAGTTGTCTCCTGTTGATTTTTTCTGATATACAATAAAATATTTCCTGAGTATCAATGAAAAAGACCGCGGTATTCTCTCGCAGAGTACCCGGTCTCTTTTTTGAATACTCTGGAAAAATAGTTGTAATCTTCAAAGCCAGTACGCCCGGCAATCTCCGTGATAGATAAATCGGTTGTTTTCAGAAGATTCTTCGCCTCTTCCATCCGAAGATTGCGCACGTATTCTGCGATTCCCATCCCGATATATTTATCGCAGGCCATATACAGCTTGCTCCGGCTGATGCCGAGCCAGGAGGCAATGGTTTCCGCATCCAGATTTTCTGAGAGATGTTCTGTCAGAAAAGCACGCAGATTATTTGTGAAATTCTGCCTGCGCAGGAGAACCGCTTCATTCTGTATCACATAAAAAGTGCAGGCTTCCATAATTTTTGCGGCTGCACGAATCTGTTCATCTGTTTTCAGAGGAATGTCAGATAGAACGGTGTTGATTCGGGCGGAATCGTCCGAGGCCAGAGCGTGGGAAAGGATTTCTGCCAGGTCTTTTTCTGATTCCGCATCTGAGATCTGCCCGAACATCAGGTATCCGATCACGATATGATTATCAATCAGCGGGGCGGTTGCCTCAATCAATCCGGCATGGCAGTGGTAAATGATCAGACGCTGATCGGCATTACATTTCCGGAAGGAATAAGCATCGCTTTCCCGACAGTTTTCCAGACCGGAGGGATTGCTCTTCATCCGGTGGCAGAATGTGCAGTCATTACCCGGGTAGGAGAGAAGCTCCTGGTACTCATCATCAAACAGAACGATGCGGATGCCGGTTAGTATATGAAAATCCTTCATCAGTTGGAGTAACTGGTCGCTGTCAAATTCAAGTCGCATAAATTTATTCCTTTACAGGATACTGGTAATCACGAATTGCTGCAAAACGTATGGTTGGTTACGAAAATCAGAGATTTTTCATCTTGCCTATCCGAACTGTGTGTTCCTGTAACCTTCTTCATCATAGCACATGGAAGGAAAATATGAAATAAGTTTGGATGAATTTACAATATTTAAAATGATTTTCCCTATATTCTGTCTGATTTTTCTTTTATACTATATCCAGAATTAAATTGGCGAAAGGAAGAGACGGACATGCTAGTTAATTTAAAAGAGATTCTTGCAATTGCAGAGAAGGAGAAAATAGCGATCGGGTCATTTAATACTCCCAATCTGGAGAGCATTCAGGCGGTGATCGGGGCCGCGGAGGAACTGAATGTTCCGGTGATTATCATGCATGCGGAGGTGCACGAGAGCATGATGCCGCTCCGTGTGATCGGCAAAGTTATGCTGCAGTGCGCCCGGGATGCTGCGGTTCCGGTGTGCGTGCATCTGGATCACGGGGAGCATCTGGAGTATCTGGCAGAGGCGCTGGAACTGGGCTTTACCTCTGTCATGTATGACGGTTCCGCGTTGCCCTATGAGGAGAACCGGGATAATACCTGTACCGCGGTTCGCATGGCAAAGGAGACGGGGGCATCCTTGGAAGCGGAAATCGGCACGCTCGGAAAACGGGAGATGGGTTATCAGGAAGAGGAAAACGAAGCTCAGCCTGAGAAGATCTATACTAACCCGGAGGACGCGGAGCAGTTTGTGAAAGAGACGGGAATCGACGCGCTGGCCTGTTCTTTCGGCACCGCGCACGGCCTGTATCTGACAAAACCGAAGCTGGATATGCATGTGCTGGACGAGGTTCGCAAGCGGGTGGATGTTCCCCTCGTGATGCATGGCGGGAGCGGTGTCAGCCCGGAGGATTACAGGACGGTCATAGAAAAAGGAATCCGGAAAATCAACTATTATACTTATATGTCGAAAGCAGGCGGAGAAGGCGTAGCGGAAAAGATTACTCAGTGCCTGAAGGAAAACAGGCCGGTGTACTATCATGATGTTGCCGCCTGGGGAACGGAAGCGATGAAAGAAGATGTAAAAAAGGCCTTGCGGGTGTTCTCAGGTATGTAAAAATCACAGGGAATCTGAGATAAGACTGCATGGAGTGATTGATTCGAAGCGGTGTAGAATTTTATAAAGTGAAAAGATGGATGAAAGAGAATCTTCACACATTGAGAACTTGCGGAACACAGAGAATGGAAGGAGAACAGTTAATATGGAGAAAAAAGAAATGACATTTGCACTGGCATTTTGCAACCGCGGCTTTATGCCGGGGGAGCTGATTTACGGTGCACGGGAGGATATGATCAAAGCCGTGACGGATGCCGGATACCATTACATTGCGATGGATGCGGAGCTGACGAGATACGGCGGGATTGAGACCAGGGATGAGGGGCTGCTGTACGCAAAATGGCTGAAGGAGCACGAAGGGGAGTATGACGGAGTGATTTTCTCCATGCCGATTTTTGCGGACGAGAACGGTGCAGTGACAGCACTGCAGGACGCCGGGGTGCCGATTTTGCTGCAGGCGTATCCGGATGAAATCGGAAAGCTGGATTTTGCCCACCGGAGAGACGCGTTCTGCGGAAAATTTTCCGTGACGGATGTGTTTACCCAGTATCAGGTGCCGTTTACCGTGATGAAACCTCATGTTGTGCATCCGCTCTCGGAAGCGTTTGCGCAGAATCTGAAAGATTTCGCCTCAGTTTGCCGGGTGGTCAACGGGATGAAGCGATTCAACATTGGATGCATCGGAGCCAGGACGACAGCGTTCAAGACGGTGCGGTTTGACGAGATCGGGCTTCAGAAATACGGCATCAATGTGGAGTCCTTTGATCTGTCGGAGTTGATTTATAAGGTGGAGCATCTGTCAGACGATGATGAGGCTGTTGTAAACAAAATACAGACGCTGGAGAATTATACGGATTTTACGCAGGTGCCGGAGAAAAATAAGAGAACTCTCGCAAAAATATCGGTTGTCATTGACGAGTATATCCGGGACTATCATTTGGATGTGATTACGCTGCGCTGCTGGAATGAGATGGAGACGTATTTAAGAGTCTGCCCCTGCGTGCTGCTCAGCGAACTGAACGACAGAGGGATTGTGGCTTCCTGCGAGATCGACCTCTGCTCTTCTATCACAATGTATGCGATGTCCCTGGCCAGCGAGGAGCCGACCGCGGTCTTAGACTGGAACAATAATTATGGCGATGAGGAGGATAAGGTGATTCTCTTCCACTGCGGCCCGGTGGCACAGTCACTGATGACGGCAAAGGGAACCGTGACCGAGCACAAAATGTTTGCCAAAAATGATCCCGGTTCCGGATGGGGATGCAACGAGGGGCGGATCAAAGCGTTCCCGACAACTATCTCGAATTGCCAGACGAAAGACGGGAAACTGATTGTCTACGCCAGCGAGGCAAAGTTTACGGAGGACCCCATTGAGGAAGGATTCTTCGGCTGCGGCGGGGTCTGTGAGATACCGGATCTGCAGAACAAGCTGATCCGACTGGCAAGAGGCGGATTCAAGCATCACACTTCCGTGGGCATGGGGCATATGAAAGAGGTGCTCAAAGAGGCGTTTACCACCTACCTCGGGTATGAGTGGGTTGATATTGACGCTTAGAAGCAGTCAGGAGGCATATATGGCGAAAATTGCGGGACTGGATATCGGAACAACAGGATGCAAATGTACGGTTTTCGATGAAAAGGGGGCTTATCTCGGCAAAGCCTACCGGGATTACCCGGTGCGCCGGGAGGTGAGTGGTCATGAAGTCGATGCCTCGGCGATTATGGATGGCGTGTATGCTGTCCTGGCGGAGATGGCGGCGCAGTATCCGGATATTGCAGGAGTCGGCGTGACCAGCTTCGGGGAAACTTTTGTCATGACAGATGAGGCAGGTGAGCCGCTTCACGCGGCCATGCTGTACACGGATCCCAGAGGGATCGAAGAGTGCAGGTATCTGACAGACCGTTTCGATGAGAAGCAGATCACGAAAGTCACTGGCCTCAGGCCGCATGAGATGTACAGCATCTCAAAAATGATGTGGATGAAAAAGTACTGTCCGGACATATATGAGAAGGCGGCGTATATTTTCCTTATGGAAGATTTTGTGATCTTCCATCTGACCGGGAAGCGGCAGATCGACTTTTCCCTGGCCACCAGAACCATGGCTTTTGATATCAACACGCTGGACTGGAACCGTAAGATATTTGAAGCGGCCGGAATTGCCGTGGAGAAAATGTCCAGGACTGTTCCTGCCGGTACGGTCGCTGGCGTGATACGGAAGGAAGCGGCCGGGAAGACAGGGCTGCCGGGGGACACCATGATCGTATCCGTAAGCCATGACCAGATAGCGGCGGCTGTGGGAGCCGGTGTGTTTGATTCCCAGACCGCGGTGGATGGTGCGGGAACAGTGGAGTGTGTCACACCGATTTTCGATGCCATACCGGATATCGAGACCATGTACAGGGGATACTTTTCAATCGTACCTTATGTTATCCCTGGAAAATACGCGGCATATGCCTTTTCCTACACTGGCGGGGCGTTGATCCAGTGGTGTGTTGATACGCTGGCCGGGAAAGAAAAAGATCGGGCCGCACAGGAAGGATACAGCATAAATACCTGGCTGGAGGAGAGCTATGTCAGCAGACATGGACAGGAACCTACAGGGATGCTTGTGCTTCCCCATTTCGCGGGAGCCGCAACACCGTATATGGATACCGGGTCGAAGGGCGCCATACTGGGACTTACCACCGCGACAGCAGCGGAAGATATTTACCGTGCCTGCATGGAGGGTGTTGTATACGAAATGCTGCTGAATGTGCGCGCGTTGGATGGATCGGGGACATCTTTTACCAGGATGTGTGCCACCGGGGGAGGAGCACATTCGAAAGAGTGGATGCAGATGAAAGCGGATGTGCTGGATATGCCGGTCACGGCATTGTCTACGGTTGACGCCGGAACGGTAGGGAGCGCCATGCTGACGGGAGTGGCAGTAGGCGTGTTTGCGGATCTGCCGGATGCCGCCAGTCATATGGTGGAAGAAAAAGAAACTTATTATCCGAGAAAAGAGATGCATGAGAAGTACATGCAGATTTATGAGCGCTATGAGAAGGTGTACCGTGCGGTCCGCCCTCTGATGGACTGACGGAGGTGAAAAGAGAATGAATCCATATATCGGACATACTTCACAGATTTCAGGAGTAGAGGAACACCGGCTGGTCGGCGGCAAAGGCGATGGCATGCGGATTTACGAGGCGACGAATGGAAGGGGACTTGAGCTTACGGTATCCCCGGACCGCAACGGAGATATAACGAGGCTGCGGTTCAAGGGTATGAATATGAGTTATCTCTCGCCGTGCGGCTACGTGGCTCCGGCTTATTACGACAGGGTCGGTTCGAACTGGCTGCAGTCATTTACGGCAGGATTTCTTACCACCTGCGGTCTGCAGGCGGTAGGAACTCCCTGTGTAGATGCAGGAGAGGAGCTGCCGCTGCACGGTTCTATAGCAAACCAGCCCTGTGAGCAAAGTTACTGGGAAGAAGACGAGGATACTATAAGATTGCATTTCCTGACTAAGGATGAAGTGATCTTCGGAAGAAAGATGGTTTTAAGGAGAACGATGGAGATTTCAAAGACCGGGAATACTTTTACCATTGAAGATGAGATTGAGAATACCGGGGATAAAACAGAACCGCTGGAAATTCTTTATCATATGAATATGGGATATCCTCTGCTGGATGAGGATAGCGTAGTTAACATTCCATCTGTGGAAGTGTCTGCCCGGGATGCCCATGCGCAAGAGGATATCGCTAATTGGATGCGCATGGAAAAACCACAGCCGGGATATCAGGAGAGATGTTACTACCATAAGTTTGCAGGGAACAAGGCAAGTGCATCAATCTGGCAGCCAAAACTCGGAGTGGGTCTGGAGATAACATTTGATCCGCAGTCATTAGACGGATTCGTTGAATGGAAAATGATGGGGGTCAGGGACTATGTTCTGGGCCTGGAATGCGGCAATTGCTATCCTGATGGTCGGGATGTGATGCGCAGAACAGGAATGTTAAAGTTCATTGAACCCGGACAGAAAGTATCATATAAAGTATGTGTTGCCATGAAAGAAAAATTATAAAATAAACAGAAGAAGAGAATGACGAAAATTGTATTTGTGGTGCTTAGTTGGAGGTAAAGTCACAAAATATAATCTGTATCATTTTCGGAAAGGAGAGACGATGAAGAAGGAGAATTTTAATGCGGGTTGGATTGTGACTGAAGTCGGTTCAGCTGCCATGAAAGCCGGAAATAGGCAGGTGACATTGCCCCATGATGCCATGGTGTACACGGAAAAATCACCGGATAGTGTTGCCGGAGCCGCGTGCGGATGGTATAAAGGCGGAAATTACGAGTATACCAAAAAATTCCGGCTGGATGAGTCAGAGAAGGGGAAGACGGTGATCCTGGAATTTGAGGGGATCTATAACCGTGGGTATGTCTACGTGAACGGCTGTTTTGCCGGTTCCGTGCATTACGGTTATACCAGGCTGATCCTGGATATCACCCCCTATATCTGCTATGAGGCGGAGAATGAGGTCAGGGTGAAGGTGATAAATGCTGATGCTCCTAACTCCCGCTGGTACACAGGTTCCGGCCTGTATCGCCCGGTCAATATTTATGTTGGCGGAGATGTAAGGATAGCTGTGGACGGACTTCGCATTTCTTCCATAATGGTAGATGAGGATGTGTCCGAGATAAATGCTGAAGTACGCATGGAGTATGATGGCAAGACACAGAAGACGGTCAGGCTGGAGCTGGTTGTAAAAGACGTCGACGGAGCTGTGGTTGCCGGGGAGAACCGCCCGATCATCCTGGTGGAATCCGGAAGGACTGTGATTGACCAGCACATCTATATAAGGAATGTCAGGCTGTGGTCACCGGACGAGCCGAACCTTTATACCTGCGAGGCGAAGCTGACAGATGGCGAGACAGTCCTGGATACAGTGGAGGTGGTTTTCGGAATCCGTTCTGTGACTATTGATCCGGTCTACGGAATGCGTATCAACGGGAAGAGGATCCTGCTTCGCGGAGGATGCATACACCATGACAACGGGCCTGTAGGAGCTGCGACATTTGCGAGAGCCGAGGAACGGCGTGTGGAGATCATGAAGCGTGCCGGCTTTAATGCAATCCGCACTTCGCATAATACTGCCTCAAAAGCTCTGCTGGATGCCTGTGACAGGATTGGTATGCTGGTGATAGATGAAAGCTATGATATGTGGAATCAGTCTATGAGTACTTATGACTACAGCCTTGATTTCGCAGACCATTGGGAGAGAGATCTGGAGGATTTTACCGCTAAAGATTTCAATCATCCGTCAGTGATTATGTACTCTATTGGAAATGAAATTCCCGAGGTGGGCACTCCAGATGGTGAGGACTGGAACAGAAAGCTTGCACAAAAAGTACATGAACTTGATCCTACCAGGCTGGTTACTAATGCTATCAATGGCATGTTGGTTCTGATGAGGCTGGGATCCCAGGGAATGGATCTGAGCAGTACCCAGGATAACTTGGCGTCTGAAGAGGGAATCAATGATGTGATGACGGAAATGATGGGGAAGATGAATGATTTGGCGGCGATTCCCGTTGTGGCGGATACGTTGGAAGCCACCTGCTCCGATCTGGATCTCAGTGGCTATAATTATATGCGCGGTGTTTATGACATCTACAAGGAGCAGTATCCGAACCGTATCTTTTATGGCTCCGAGACCTGTCCGCCTGATATCGACCTGAACTGGAGTAAGGTGAAATCTATTCCGGCATGTATTGGAGATTTCACTTGGACAGCTTGGGAATATATAGGCGAAGCCGGAGTCGGAGTAGTGGATTATGACAGACCAACAGCGTTTATGGAGCCATATCCGGTATATCTGGCATACTGCAGCGATATAGACCTGATCGGTGATCGCAGGCCCATGAGCTATTACCGTGAGATCGTTTTCGGACTACGCAAGGAGCCATACATTTCGGTGGAACTCCCAGAGCATTACGGAGAAAAAGCGGGATGTACACCCTGGGTTGTGCCGGAGAGCGTTAGTTCATGGTCATGGAATGGCAGCGAGGGTAAACCCTGTATGGTAGAGGTGTACTCAGATGCTGAGGAAGTGGAGCTTTTTGTGAACGGAAGCAGCTGTGGGAAGCAGCCTGCAGGTGAAGAAAACCGTTTCAAAGCGTTTTTCGACGTCACTTATATGCCGGGTGAGGTGAAGGCAGTAGCATACAGGAATGGCCAGGCTGCTGAGACATACGCTATTGAGACCGCCAAAGATGATGTCATCCTTCAGATTTGCGCCGACAGGACTGACATCGGGGCAAATGATATTGCTTACCTGGCTGTCTCCCTGACTGACGCTGACGGAATCCTGCAGATTAAAAAGGATCGCAGGGTGAAAGTCACAGTGGAAGGCGTCGGAGCGCTGCAGGGACTGGCAAGCGCAGAT
>JAJQAD010000025.1 GCA_021204005.1 Clostridiales bacterium | reverse complement strand
TTTTGCCTCATACTCGCCGCGCGGGGTGCGGACAGCACAGCTGTCATATTCCTTATGCACCCCTGCGCATATCAGCCAGTGCAAAATGCATGACTTATTTTATACCGGTTCCTTAGCTCTTTTTCGTCTGTATCTCCTCCAGAAACCGGGACGGCGCCATCTCTTTATTATGGATCTGTCCGGAATGCAGCAGATACAGGCGTTTTTTGGCGCGGGTCATTCCGACATAAAACAGCCGCCGCTCCTCCTCGATTTCCGGTTCCAGCGCGGCTTTTTTATAAGGCACGATCGTCTCGTTGACATCTATGATGAAAACCGTATCAAATTCCAACCCTTTGGAAGCATGAAGTGTGGAGAGCCGGATGGCGGATACCGGATTCTGCTTTTTTGAAAGCTGCTTCCCCCACTCTTCCTTCACCTCTTCCATGTGCGAGAACCATTCGGTGTAGGTACTGTATGCTTTGGCATCCTCCTGGAATTCGTCCAGAATATCCAGCAATTCCTCCTTCGGCATTCTCCGCTCCGCCGCAAAATCCGTCAGATAATCCTCGTAGGCGATCGCCTTCCGAATATAGTTGATCGCGGAATACGGCCGCATCCGGGACAGGGTTTTCAGATCAATCTCCAGTTTTTCCAGCCGCTGGCACATCCACCCCTGGTCTTTATAATAATCCACCCAGACATCAAACGCCACTTCCTCGTAAGGCAGACTTTCCCTGGACAGATAGCGCTTCGGCCGATTCATGATTTTTAAAAACGATGCCCGGGACCGGTCTCCCATGGCAATCTGTATGTAGGTCAGAACATCCCGCACAATCCAGTGATCGTAGAGATTTGGGATATGCTCCCTGGAAACAAACGGCAGGTTATATTCGAACAGCTGCCGGATCAGAAGACCCGGCTGGGCGTTCGTGCGAAAAAGGACCGCCATCTCGTCATAAGGGACGCCGGCCGACCGGTTCAACTCCTGCATCATCCGTATCACGTAGAGATTCTGCTCTCTCTGATTTTTAAATTCCTCTATCACAGGACGGGTTTCCCCCGCCGCCTTTGCCCGAATGTCCTTTGCAAACCGCGCGCTGTTATAAGAAATCAGATTGCCCGCCAGCTTTACAATCTCCGGTACAGAACGATAATTCGTATCCAGAAGAATCCTCTGTGCGCCCGGGTAATCCCGTTCAAAATTCAACATAATTTCCGGGCGGGATCCGCGAAACCGGTAGATGGACTGATCGTCGTCGCCGACGATAAACAGGTTATTCTGCGGCAGTGCCAGCATCCGGATAATATCATACTGGATCCGGTTGATATCCTGAAACTCATCCACAAGAATATACTGAAATTTTTTCTGCCACGCCTGCAGAATATCCGCCCGCTGCTCCAGCAGTTCTTTTGTATAAACCAGCATATCGTCAAAATCAATCAGCCGGTTCTGCGCCAGAAACTCCTGATAAGCATGAAAAATCTTCCGGAAAACACCCTCCCCGCAGCTGGTGGAATAATAATGCTCCAGATCCACGCCCGTATTTTTAATCAGACTGATCTCTCCCAGAATCCCCCGGATAAAATCTGCCTCATCGTCGTATTCCAGCCGGAGCCGATGAATAAATTCACGGATAAACCGGGTGCGCTGCTCTTCTTTCGCAATATTATCGGATGTGTAGCCGTAAGCACGTTTTAAAATATGAAAATAGACAGCATGAAATGTGCCGAATGTAACCGGGACGCTCTGCCCGCCCATCAGCGCACAAAACCGCTCTTTCATCTCCCCCGCCGCCGCCCGGGAAAAAGTGATAACCAGGATATTCTCCGGTCTGACCCGATACTGCCGGATCAGGCACGCGATCCTGCCGGTGATCACCGTCGTCTTGCCGGATCCCGGTCCGGCTAGAATGATAGCGGGACCGTCCTTTAATTGAATTGCCTGTGATTGTGTCTGATCAACTCTCATATCGAGTAGTTTATCGCGTTCGCGCCCAACGGTCAAGAGCCACCCGTAGCTTACACAAGTGGCTCTCCAGGCAAATATGCCCGCAAATCAAACTTTTTCTAATTCCGTTCTTTAAGCAGAACAACCGCAGCCCGGTTTACATCCCCCGATTCCCTTAACGTCAAACTCCGGGTTGAACGCATAAAAATTCTTCTCATTCAACCGATCCGTCACAATGCGGAGTCCCTCGCCGAATCGCTGGAAGTGAACGACCTCACGCTCCCGCAAAAAGCGAATCGGATCACAGACCTCCGGGTCTTTGACCAGGCGGAGGATGTTGTCATACGTTGTTCTCGCCTTCTGCTCTGGTACGTCTTGATATGCACAACTTTTGAACGGAAAAGGCAGAACAAACCACTACTATACGAATTTAACAGTTGAAAATACAGGCAGAAATTGTGTGCCTGTATTTTTTTGCCTTTTTTACATTGAACCAACTCGCGCGATTTGGTTCAAATCGAGTAGGAGGCGGTGATTAGCCGCCGTCCTCTCACAGCACCGAACGTACGG
>JAJQAD010000235.1 GCA_021204005.1 Clostridiales bacterium | reverse complement strand
GGAGCATGCGCTGCCCATTGACGCCGGGGATATGGATACTTTTGAGATTGTCGGTACCGGCGGGGACGGTGCGCAAAGCTTTAATATTTCCACGACGGCCGCATTTGTGGCTGCTGCCGGCGGCATGAAAGTGTCCAAACACGGAAATCGCGCAGCATCTTCCAAATCCGGCGCGGCGGACTGCCTGGAAGCGCTGGGTGTTAATATTTCCGAGGAGCCGGAGAAATGCCTGGAGCTGCTGGAGAAAACAGGATTCTGCTTTTTCTTTGCCCAGAAGTATCACACTTCCATGAAATACGTGGGTGCAATCCGCAAGGAGCTTGGATTCCGCACAGTGTTCAATATCCTGGGTCCTCTGACTAACCCGGTGCATCCAAAGATGGAGCTGATGGGAATTTACTCGCCGGGTCTGGTGGAACTGATGGCAAAGGTTCTCTACAATCTGGGCGTGAAAAAAGGTATGGTGGTTCACGGCAGGGAAAAGCTGGATGAGATTTCCGCCTGCGGGCCGACCTTTATCTGCGAATTTGATAACGGGGAATACGTGTCATACGATATCAGCCCGGAGGATTATGGCCTGGTGAGCGGTACGCTGGACGACCTGCGGGGCGGCACGGGAGAAGAAAATGCACAGATTACGCTGGACATCTTAAGCGGAAAAGAGCGCGGACCGAAGCGGACGGCAATCCTTATGAACGCGGGTGCCTCTCTCTACATCGGGGGAAAGGCAAAGTCAATCGCGGATGGCGTCGCGCTGGCTGCGGAACTGATTGACAGCGGGAAAGCGATGGAGACGCTGCAGAAGGTGATTGAGATTTCGAATCAGTGATACATTTCTATATTTTAAAAACATATAAAACGGGAGTATGGCCTTAGGGATGATCCGGGTGCTGTGCTTCCGTTTTTTCTTTTATGTTATCGGATATAATAAAAGTGAAACAAACAATCGAAATATGACTGAATGAAAACTTCAAATATAACTGAATGAAAATGACAAATGCAACTGAATGAAATTAACAAATTCATCTGATTGAGATAAAATAATAGCATCTTAATAAATGTTTCGTGGAGGAAAATCTGTGAAGAATGAAGCATATAAGCATAGAGTGATTGACGAAACTGTGGAGCACTATCTGGCTGCTTTTGGCGCAGTTTGTATAGAAGGACCTAAGTGGTGCGGGAAAACATGGACTTCCCGTTATCACTGCAATAGCGAGTATTTGGTGGGAAACCCGGATAATAATTTTCAGAATCGGCAATTAGCAGAAATGTCTCCTTCTCTGATTCTGCCCGGTGATGTCCCTCGTATGATTGATGAGTGGCAGGAAGTCCCTCCTGTATGGGATGCAGTTCGTTATGAAGTTGATCAGAGAGGTGCGAAAGGGCAATTTATTCTGACAGGATCCTCAACACCGAAAATAAAAGGAATCCTGCATAGCGGTGCAGGACGAATCGGTAGACTTCGCATGCATACGATGTCGTTATACGAAACAGGTCAATCCTCCGGTCAGATATCTTTAAAAGAACTTTGCGACGGAAACTTAACACCGGTTCTCACAGGTGAAGTAGATTTGAATAATCTGATTGATTGCATTGTACGCGGCGGTTGGCCGGGTAATCAGGACATACCGTTGAAAGATGCTGCCCTGCTTTCTGTTGAATATATTAACGCTGTGGTAGAGGATGAAGTGCATCGGGTTGACGGAATCCAGCGAGATAAGCATAAAGTAATGCTTTTACTTCGATCACTGGCAAGAAACGAAACAACAACAGCTTCCAATAAGCTGCTTAAAAATGATGTTAAGGGGATAGATGACGGGGAATTGATATCAATACAATTTCGGCTTACCTGGACATTTTTAACCGACTCTTTCTGATTGAAAATCAGGAACCTTTTTCCACAAACATTCGTTCCTCTGTACGGGTTAAGCAGGCGGGAAAACGGCACTTTACGGATCCGTCCCTTGCCTGTGCATTGCTTAGAGCCACTCCGGAAAAGCTGATTGGAGATTTGAACACACTGAGATTCCTTTTTGAAGCGCTTTGCGAACGGGATCTGCGCATCTACGCGGAATCGTTTGGTGCAAAACTATATCACTATCAGGATTATGCCAATCGGGAGATAGACGCAGTACTTGAGCTTGAAAATGGAGATTGGTGCGCCTTTGAAATCAAACTTGGTGCAAATAAGGTGGATGAGGGTGCTGAGAGTTTAAAGAAAATCAGGGAAAAGCTTATCAAAGATGGCGGCAAGCCGCCAAAGATTTGCTGTGTCATTTGCGGTTTATCCAATGCTGCATATCAAAGAGAAGATGGCGTATATGTTGTTCCTCTCACGGCACTGAAAAATTGAATCATATTATAGTTTTAAAATAAAGTGTCGCTCTGCGACACTTCGCGCGCGAGCGGTTGCATCGCATAACTTCCTATCCGCGAGCTGCGCATCCTCACGGAGTGTTTTTATATCATAGGAAATCATGCACTTTAATACTTTACCATAACA
>JAJQAD010000156.1 GCA_021204005.1 Clostridiales bacterium | reverse complement strand
CCTTTGACCTGGGTGAGTATGATGATGAACTGGAGTGGTTTGCTTCTTACAATCTCCTGACGGCAAAGCCTGTGATCTATGCGGCGAATGTTTCTGAAGATGATCTGACTGACGACGGCGCTTCTAATGCGTTTGTACAGTCGGTGCGCGAGCTGGCAGCGGAGGAGGGAAGCGAGGTCTTTGCTCTTTGTGCCAGCATTGAGGCGGAGATGGCGGAGCTTGAGGATGAGGAGCGCGACCTGTTTCTGGAAGAGCTTGGGATTGCGCAGTCCGGTCTGGACAAGCTGATCCAGGCGAGCTACAGTCTGCTCGGACTGATGAGCTTCCTGACAGCAGGTGAGGATGAATGCCGTGCCTGGACGATTAAAAAGGGTACAAAGGCGCCGCAGGCTGCGGGAAAGATTCATACGGACTTTGAACGGGGATTTATCCGTGCAGAGGTGGTGAATTATAAAGATCTGTTGGAGTGCGGTTCATTGGCGGCAGCCAGAGAAAAAGGCCTGGTTGGGCTGGAAGGAAAGGAATATGTGGTGCAGGATGGGGATGTGATTCTGTTTAGATTTAACGTGTAGCACCAGGGTCTGAAAATCATGCGAAGCATGGAGCAATCCGTGGTTCTACCATGGTTTGAAAATTATACAAATTTTACCCAAGGAGAAGAGAAGTATGAAGATTGTGATTGCGAACGACCATGCGGCGGTGGATATGAAGTTTGAAATTAAGGAATATCTGAAGAGCCTGGGTCACGAAGTGATTGATGTCGGCGCGCAGGATAAGACGAGCTGTCATTATCCTGAGTTTGGCGCAAAGGCCGGCCGGATGGTAGCCAGCGGCGAAGTGGACGGCGGTGTTCTGATCTGCGGTACCGGCGTAGGAATTTCCATTGCTGCAAACAAGATTAAGGGGGTCCGGGCGGCGGTCTGTTCTGAGCCGGTGACAGCGCGGTTAGTAAAGGAGCATAACCATGCAAATATGATTGCATTCGGTGAGCGGATTGTCGGAATTGAGACAGCAAAGTCTATCATTGACGCCTGGCTTGGCGCTGAGTGCATGGGAGGAAGGCATCAGCTCCGGGCGGATATGCTGGATGAGCTTTAAATAAGATATCATCGGATTATGTATGGAATTGATATCTTATGACACAGCAGGATTTGCTCTGTAAAAAATATGCTTGAAATCTATACCTGTTTCATATAGAATAGGTAAGAGTGAGGCTATCGCAAAAATTGAGATAATCGTGTGACTGCGAAGATTTTTACGCAATGACACAATAATCGAAAGATACAAGGAGGATTTGTGAGATGGCAGATGCAGGAAGTGTAATCAAGAAAGGTGTTACGATTGAGCTGGAAGGCAAGGTATATCGTGTGGAGGATTTCCAGCACGTGAAGCCGGGCAAGGGTGCAGCCTTTATCCGCACCAAGTTAAAAGACGTGATCAACGGCGGCGTGGTGGAGAAGTCTTTCCGCCCTGCGGAGAATGTTGACACCGCCCATGTAGAGAGAACGGTGAAGCAGTATCTGTACAATGATGATGATTTTTATTATTTCATGGATACCGAGACCTATGAGCAGGTGGACCTGCCCCGTGACAGCGTGGATGATGAGATGAAGTTTGTGAAAGAGAATGAGAATGTCAATATGCTTTCTCACAATGGCAAGATTTTTGCGGTAGAGCCGCCTCTGTTTGTAGAGCTGGAGATCACCGACACGGAGCCGGGCTTCAAGGGCAACACTGCTACCGGCACCTACAAGCCCGCTACGGTTGAGACCGGTGCGCAGGTTCAGGTACCGCTTTTTGTCAACCTGGGCGATGTGATCAAGATTGATACGCGGACAGGCGAGTATCTTTCCCGCGTATAGTTGAAAGTTTAACAGAGCTCTTTGCTGTGGCAGATGTGAGGCAATTGCTTTTGTATATGTAATGCGGAAAGTTGAGTGCAATAACTATTCGCATGCATTTCATCGTCGATTTACAGCGACAGCGGATCGGATACAGAGCCAGGATACCGCAGATGCGAAGATCTGGCTGACCAGCATGCCCCACAGGTACGCCTTTAATCCGATGGCAGGGATACCGAGCCAGATAAACGCGATGCGCATCGCGGAGGAAGCGAGATTGATCAGCAGCGTAGCAGTGGCGCGTCCAAGCCCGTGCAGTATGCTTCCCAGGGTGCTTCCGAGGAAGACGAAGGGACAGATCCAGCAGAGGGTTTTCAAGTATATGCCTGCCAGCGTGTTGTGGAAGAGACGGATGCCGATCCACTCTCCGGTGCCGAGGAAAGCAAAGGTACATAAGAAACCAAGGATTATGCAGAGCTGAACCGTCCGACGAACCGTTTTGTTTACAAGGGTGGTATTTCCCTGAGCGGATGCACCGGATATGGCCGGGAGAAGCATCACGGCCAGAGAGTTGCTTATGACAGCAGGGAACATGATGGTGGAAAAGACCATGCCGGTCAGAATGCCGTATACACTCAGAGCATCGGAGGCAGTGTAGCCGAATGTCTGCAATGAGAGCGGGATCAGCAGCGCTTCCACGGCGGAAAAAATGCTGCCTGCCAGACGATTGAGGGTCAGCGGTATGGCCAGCGAACATAAATTTTTGTAGATTTTCCATAGAGACAGTGTATTTTGTGAAGAAATATGCTGTCTTTTCTTTTTATTATCTTTCTTTGAAAACGCTAGCGCGGTAACACAATAGCATGTCGAGCCGACTTCGCCGATCAGAATTCCCCAGACCGCGTCGGAAGCGGATGGAGTCCGTCCCTGTTCCGCTGCAATCTGCATCAGAAGCCAGACCCCCAATACACGGATGATCTGCTCAAAAAGCTGGGAAAATGCAGGTATCGCAGCCTTTTTCCTGCCGTAATAGTAGCCGTTGATGCAGGAATGGACTCCGGCAAAGGGAATGGCCCAGAGCATAATATAAAGCAGAGAGGTTCCGTTCATTCCTTCCATCATAATCCGGCAGAACCAGTCTGCTTTTGTGCGGATCAGAAGCATGCTGAGCAGCGACAGCATGAGTGTTATGGAGATTCCGGCTAGCAGAAATCCTCTTGCCTGACGTTCGGATTGGCAGGAGGCACAGCAGCGGGAGATAGCGGTCTGGATTCCGGATGAAGTGACAGCCAGAAAGAGGGCAAAAATCGGGAAAATAAGCTGATACATACCGAGCCCTTCTGCACCAATCGCCCGCGACAGGAATATTTTATAATAAAAGCCGATAAATCTGCTGATGATTCCCGCGAAGGTCAGAATCAACGTGCCGGAGATGACGCTGCTTTGTAAGATATTATTTTTTTTCATGATTAATTGCCTCCGGGAATGTTTCGAATAAAGACGCTTTTCTTTTAATATTTTATGCACGGATTTACCGGTAAATGAAAAAGGAATGGATTTGTAATATGAATCGGACGATATATTTGGATCATGCGGCAACCACGCAGCCGTTTCCTGAGGTGCTGGAGGCCATGCTTCCCTATTATGAGGGATATTTCGGGAATCCTTCTTCTGCCTATGAACTTGGGGAGGAGAGCAAACAGGCCGTGGAGCAGGCGCGCAGTATGATTGCGGCAACGCTTTCCGTGGGGCCGGAGACGATTTATTTTACTTCGGGAGGAACGGAGGCGGACAACTGGGCGTTGCGGTATGCGGTTAATTATGCAAAAACCTCAAAAGAATGGAATCATGCGGTATTACAACATGGTAATGAAAAAATCCGGGTGGATGCAAAAACTTATGGGAAAATGGGACATAGATTTGCCAATAACGACAGTGGGCAGGAAGTAATGAAGAATCCGCCCCATATTATCACGACATCCATCGAGCATCACGCGGTTCTCCGGACCTGCGAAGCTCTGGAGCGGGAGGGAGTGCGGGTGACTTATCTGCCGGTAGACCGTGAGGGCGTTGTGAATCTGACGGCTCTTGCAAAAGCGATTTCTCCGGAAACGGTGCTGATTTCTGTCATGTACGCAAACAATGAGATCGGTACTTTGCAGCCCATACGCCAGGCCGCGTCCGTCGCAAAAAGCCATGGGATATTGTTTCACACGGACGCGGTGCAGGCTTACGGGCAGATTCCGATTGATCCGCAGCGGATGGAAATTGATCTTTTGTCGGCCAGCGGACACAAGCTGAACGGACCGAAAGGGATCGGTTTTTTATATGCGGGAAAAGGGTTGGATCTGGATCCGATGATTCTGGGCGGATCCCAGGAGAGAGATAAGCGGGCGGGAACAGAGAATGTGCCGGGCATTGTCGGCCTGGGGGAAGCCGCCCGGATGTCTCATCGAATGCTCCGGGAAAAGATGGAGCGCGAGACGGCGCTCAGAAATTATATGTTCCGGAGGCTGTTGACGGAAATCCCGGATATCAAAATCAACGGGGCGGCGCAGATGCGGCTTCCGAACAATGTCAACTGCAGTATCCGCGGTATTAACGGAGGCGCGTTCGTCGCTCTGATGGATCTGGAGGGAATCTGCGTCTCCGCCGCTTCCGCCTGCTCCACCGGAAGTGAGGAGCCGTCTCATGTCCAGCTGGCGATCGGAAACACCGCGGCGGAGGCACGCAGTGCTGTCCGAATCACGCTGGGATACGAGACGACGCGGGAGGAGATTGATTATACGGTAGATACGATGAAGAGATTGATTGAAAAGCTGAGGGCGATGGAATCATAAAATAAAAAGGCAGAAGGAAATCTTCGAATGGATCTTCTGCCTGCCTTTCCATATTATTATTTTGTAAGTGACAAATCAATACTGAAGTTTTAATCAGTTTTTCTTATATTTTGTCTCACAGTATTTGCAGCGGTAAATTTCTTTCTCAGGATCTGTGAGATAGAAGATCTGATCCAGCTCCTGCTCGATGGAAGAAATGCACCGGGGATTTTTGCACCGGATGACGTTTTTGATCTGCAGCGGGAGCTGCAGGTCTTTCTTTGCCACGATTTTTTCATCCTTTACGATGTTTACCGTGATGTTGTGATCGATGAAGCCGACAAAATCGATATTGAGAGTGGCCGGATCGCATTCGATCTTCAGGATGTCTTTTTTGCCCATCTTGTTGCTGCGGGCATTCATGATCATGGCTACCGGGCAGTCCAGGTCTGCCAGTTTTAAGTAGTGATAGATGGAAAGGCTGGTGCCTGCTTTGATGTGGTCCAGGACATAGCCCTCCTTGATTGCGCCTACGTTTAGCATGATTATCTCCATTCCGCTGCCGGGTCGGCAGCACAGGTTGTTTTTAGTTAAGTTTGTGAAGTTCCGCATCCATCTCAGGAAAACATGGATGGGACCGCGGTATCCTATGGATATTGAATCGGGAAGCTTTTATCAATCACACTTCTATCTCCAGCAGCGTAAGAATCAGTGCCATGCGGACATACACGCCGTACCGGGCCTGTTTGAAATAAACGGCCCGCGGGTCGTCGTCTACCTCGACGGAGATCTCATTGACACGGGGGAGCGGGTGGAGTACCAGCATGTCCTTCGGAGCCAGCTCCATTTTTTCTTTATTTAAGATATAAAAATCCTTCATGCGGATGTAGTCTTCCTCGTTGAAGAAGCGCTCCCGCTGTACACGGGTCATGTAGAGGATATCCAGTTCCGGGAGAGCGTCCTCGAGCTTTACAACTTCGCGGAACGGGATATTGTTGCGCACCAGAACCTCGTCGTGAAGGTTGCTCGGAACCCGGAGCTCCTCGGGGGAGATCAGATCAAAACGGATGCCGGGATAGCGGATCAGCGCGTGGATCAGCGAGTGGACAGTGCGGCCGAACTTTAAATCGCCGCAGAGGCCGATCGTCAGGTGATCCAGATGCCCCTTTAAACTGTAAATCGTCAGAAGGTCGGTCAGCGTCTGCGTGGGATGCTGGTGTCCGCCGTCGCCCGCGTTGATCACAGGAATCGTAGCTTTTTCTGATGCCACCAGCGGCGCGCCCTCCTTGGGGTGCCGCATGGCACAGATGTCTGCGTATTCGGATATGACGCGGATGGTGTCGGAAACGCTTTCCCCCTTGGATGCGGAAGAGTTGGCTGCGTCGGAAAAGCCGAGCACCTTGCCGCCGAGGTGCAGCATGGCGGATTCAAAGCTCAGGCGTGTGCGTGTACTTGGTTCGTAAAAACAGGTAGCCAGTATCTTTCCGTCGCAGGCATGCGCGTATTTTTCCGGATGCTGCTCAATGTCGTTGGCCAGACGCAGAAGCCTGTCCAGTTCTTCCACCGAGAAGTCCAGCGGGCTGATCAAATGCCTCATAAAATGCCTCCTTATATCTGCGGTTTGTTTTCTTTTTATCATATCGTAATGCTTTTCAAAATACAATAGTCAGTTAAACAAAAAGCACAGTATTTTTAACCCGCTTCTAAATTTGTGATTTATGTGATATGGTCGATTCTATGCTGGGATTTTAAAAAATACGCATTTTCGACCGTGATATTTGCGTTTGAAATCTTTCTTATTTTTGCGGCTTGTAATCAGTTCTTTCAACGTTTAAGATGATAAACAGAGATATTTTGAAAGAGGAGGGTATTGTGTTATGATCATTCCGAAATATTATGAGGATATCCACACATTAAATGTGAACACGGAGCCGATCCGCGCCTATTATATCCCCACTTCCCCGAATCAGGGACTGAACTGGGCCAGCCGGCGCGAGACGGATCGTTTTTACCTGTTGAACGGGGACTGGAAGTTCCTGTATTATGACAGCATCTATGACTGCCTTGAGGTATTCTATGAGGAGGGTTACGGTACCGATGAGTTTGATACGATCCCGGTTCCGTCCAACTGGCAGGATCATGCGTACGGGCTGCATCAGTATACCAACACCCGTTATCCGTTCCCTTTTGACCCGCCCTACGTGCCCCATGAGAATCCCTGCGGCGCCTATGTGCGGAACTTTACCTATCATAAGGCAGAGGGGACGGCGACGTACCATCTGAACTTTGAGGGCGTGGATTCCTGCTACTATGTATGGCTGAACGGCGTTTTCATCGGTTATCATCAGGTATCCCATTCCACCGGCGAGTTCGATATTACGGATCAACTGCGGGAGGGGGAGAATACTCTGGCAGTTCTGGTGCTGCAGTGGTGCGACGGCAGTTATCTGGAGGATCAGGATAAGTTCCGCAGCTCCGGTATTTTCCGCGATGTCTATATTCTTGCCCGGCCGGAAAACTATGTGCAGGACTATTTTACGACGACGGTTTTAAAGGACAATTATAAAAACGCGGCGGTGCAGATTAAGCTGACGTTTGCGGGGGAGGAAATCCCTGTTTCTTACCGTCTGATGACGCCATGCGGCTGCACGGTGGCGGAGGGAAGTTCAGTCGGTGCAGAAATTTCCTTTGATGTGGAGGATGTGACACTGTGGAACGCAGAAGAGCCATATCTGTATACGCTGGTTCTGGCGACGGATGGCGAAGTGATCCGTGATCATATCGGATTCCGCGAAATCAAGGTGGTTGACAGCGTTGTTTACCTCAACGGACAGAAGCTTCGTTTCCGCGGTACCAACCGCCACGACAGCGACCCGTATGTGGGTTCCGCTGTTACCCTGGATGGCATCCGCACGGACATGGCGCTGATGAAGCAACATAATTTCAATGCGATCCGCACCAGTCATTATCCGAATATGCCGGAGTTCTACGAGCTCTGCGATGAGTATGGCTTTTACGTGATTGATGAGACGGATCTGGAGATCCACGGCGTAGTCGACCTCTACAATGTCAACATCTTTGAAGAGGGCGGCGAGCATCCGTTCCCGCCTTTTATCTGTGATAATCCGGACTGGAAGGAGCCGGTGCTGGACCGCGTGCAGAAGTGCGTGCTCCGCGATAAGAACCGTCCCTGCGTCGTGGTATGGTCCATGGGTAACGAGTCCGGTTACGGCTGCACGTTTGAAAATGCGCTTGCCTGGACGAAGAGCTTTGATGAGACGCGCCTGACCCACTATGAAGGGTCGCTTCACCGCCCGCGCAACCCGATCGGCGGAAAGAATGATTACTCGAATATTGATCTGCGCAGCCGCATGTATGCCTCCATTCCGGAGATGCACGCATATCTGCAGAATAATCCGGACAAACCGTTTGTCCAGTGTGAGTATATCCACGCCATGGGCAACGGCCCCGGAGATATCGAGGACTACTATGAGCTGGAGGAGATGTACGACACCTATGTGGGCGGATTTGTCTGGGAGTGGTGCGACCACGGCGTTTACATGGGTAAGACTAACAGCAGACATAAAAAGTTCTACTATGGCGGAGATTTCGGTGAGTACCCGAACGATGGCAACTTCTGCATGGACGGACTGGTATATCCGGACCGCACGCTTTCGGTCGGCATTAAGGAGTACAAGAATGTACACCGTCCGGTGCGCGTGAAGCTTGTGGATGCTGCTGCCGGAAAGTATATATTGCAGAACAACCTGGATTTTCTGAATCTGAAGGACGCGCTTTATCTGACCTGGTCCGTCTGGTGTGACGGGGATAAGATTTCCGAGGGAGAAGTGCACGATACGGAGATTCTGGATGTCGCTCCGAGAACGAAAAAGGAAGTCACGCTTCCCATCGAGGTGCCTGCCGAGAAGGGCAAAGCTTATGTCATGATCCGTTCCCACAAGCTGAAAGCGGACTGGTTCAGGGAAGAGGGCTTTGAGCTTGGCTTTGACCAGCTGTTTTTGAATGATGCGCCGACAAAGAAGCTGACCGACCTGCTGGCTACCGAGGGCGCCGGGGAAAAGGCGGTTACCTACAGTGAAGACGAGCGTTACGTGTACATCGAAGGTCAGAATTTCTCCTACACCTTTAATAAGCTGACCGGCGTGATCGGCAGAATTGTATACAAGAATCACAGCTTTATGGATGACCCGATGGAATTGAACATCTGGCGTGCTCCGACAGACAATGACCGCATCGTGAAGCGTCTGTGGTATGCGGCGGGCTATGACTGCATGCAGACCCGGACTTACAGCAATACCTTTGAGACGCTGGGGGACGGAAGCCTGAAGATCACTACCGTATCCGCTATGGCTCCGGTCTTCCGTCAGAAGTATCTCGACTTTGAGATCACCTGGATAATCCGTCCCGACGGTACGATCGACGTCCATTTTGAGGTGGAGCGCGACGCCGTGATGCGCGGCACCTACGCACCTTACTTCAATCATCCGGAGTTGAGACTGGACCGTCACGGTATTGAGAATAACTTCGAGATTCATGAGGCGTATCTGCCGAGACTCGGACTTCGTCTGCATCTGCCGAAAAACATGTGTAAGGTGGAGTACTACGGCTACGGTCCTTACGAGAGCTATATCGACAAGCATCAGGCCAGCTGGTTCGGAAAGTTTGACGCCCATGTGGCGGCGATGCATGAGGATTACATCCGTCCGCAGGAGAATGGCAGCCACTACGGCTGTGAGTATGTCACCGTAGCGGACCGGACACACCGGCTTTCCGTCTACAATGAGACGCCGTTTTCCTTCAACCTCTCCCAGTACACTGCGGAGGAGCTGACGAAGAAAGCGCACAATTATGAGCTGGAGAAATCCGGACAGACCATCTTCTGCATTGACTATCGGCAGAGCGGTATCGGTTCCGGAAGCTGCGGACCGCAGCTGGCAAAGAAATACCGGCTGAATGATACGCACTATAGCTTCGGATTCCATATCCGGCCGGAAGAGCTGTAAGAGAAGACAGTTAAAAATATTATATCGTTATGATGAAACCCGCGCGGGTAAGGGAAACCTTATTTGCGCGGGTTTTTCTGCTCTGTAACTTCATTTGTATCAATCCTCTGTCTGTCCCCTGAACCTCCCTTATTTATTTGCTTGTCTTTCGCATTGCCGAATAGAATCTTACGTCGACAGATTTCACTGTTTCCACATAAAAATTTACATTAATCTTACGTTACCTGCAGGAGGAATTTTACACATCTGTAGTAGCTTATTCTCTGTATATGAGTGCAGAGAAAGGGGATTAAGATGAACAAGAGAAGAAACTCTCTGCCGGTTTTCAGGCGCAGAACTTTTTTATGTGCTGTTTTACTGGCCGGAGTACTGACATTGATGACCTTGAGCGCCTGTGGAGGAGCTTCCAATCAAAGTATGTCGAAAGTGGACGGCCTGGATGCATTGGGCGCGGTACAGGTAATTTCCCGTGAAGAGGGTTCCGGCACGCGGAGTGCTTTTGCGCAGCTGATCGGCTTTGACGACAGCGAGGATGAGACAAAGTCCGACCGGACGGCAGATGACGCTGTGATTGCAGAAGACGCGGATGCTGTGATTGCCGCAGTGCGAGAGGAAGAATCCGCGATCGGTTACATTTCCATGGGTTCACTGGATGAGCTGGAGAATGAGACAGTGTTGTCTGTCGACGGAGCGGCAGGCACGATAGAGAACGTAAAAAAAGGAGACTATACCATAAGCCGTCCGTTTCTTCTGGCGTGGAGTGGAAGCCTGAGTGACCTGGAGGAAGATTTTCTGACCTATGTAGACGGGAAAGGGCAGACCATTGTAGGAGAATCCTGTGTAACAGTGGGGAAGAGCACCACGTTCCTTTCCGGACAGTATTCCGGGACAATTACAATTCATGGATCCACATCCGCGGCGCCTCTGTTGGAGGAACTGGCGGCGGAATATATGGAGATCAATACAAATGCAGCCGTCGAGGTGGTGGCGACTGATTCCACTTCCGGTTTAAACGATGCGATGCAGGGTTCCTGTGACTTTGGCGCGGCTTCCAGGGAACTGAAAAGTTATGAGGATGAACTGCTGGATTATCAGGTATTTGCTTACGATGGAATTGCAGTGATTGTAAATGCGGCCAACCCGCTGACGGATGTGACTGCGGAGGAACTGGCGGATTTGTTTACCGGAGAGATTAAAAGCTGGGATGAAATAAACGCCGGGAGAGAGTAAGTTCAGGAATGCGTGAATCATGAGGTGCAGCGGTGTATATAGTTAAATTCAGATGAGAGAGTAAAGCACGAAGAGAGAAAACGAAAATGAATGAGACAGTCCAGATTATTTTCGGATTATGCGGCGGTCTGGCCATATTTATCTTTGGAATGAATATGATGAGCGACTGCCTGCAGAAGGCAGCCGGTGAGAAGATGAAGGGAATCCTGGCGCTTCTGACGAGGAACCGTATTTCAGGTGTGATTGCAGGCGCGCTGGTGACCGCGGTTCTGCAGAGCAGCAGCGCCACCACGGTGATGGCAATCGGATTTGTGAGCGCGGGGCTGATGACGCTGCCCCAGGCGATTCCCATTATTCTGGGCGCCAACATCGGTACAACGATGACGGCGCAGATCATTGCCTTTAAGATTACAAATTATATCTATGTATTTATCTTTGCCGGCTTTATCATCGCCTTTATCACAAAAAATGAAAAAATCCGGAATATCGGCCAGACGATTTTTGCATTCGGTCTCCTTTTCCTTGGAATCGAGACGATGGGAGATGTCATGAAGCCGCTGGCCTCCAGTCCGGTTTTCACCCAACTGATCGGGCAGGTGGCAAATGTTCCGATCCTCGGCGTGGCCGCGGGTACGCTGATGACGCTGGTGGTGCAGAGCAGCAGCGCCACCATTGCCGTGCTTCAGAATTTTGCCTCCCAGGCAGGACCGGACGGCGTGACCAGTATACTTGGGCTGGCCGGTGCCATCCCGATTCTGCTGGGCGATAATATCGGTACCACGATCACTGCGTTGCTTGCCTCCATCGGACAGTCGCGGGATGCGAAGCGGACCGCCGTGGCGCACACGGTGTTTAATGTCTCCGGTGCAGTAATTTTTATCTGGTTTGTCAAACCGTTTGCAAAGTTTATCCAGTACATATCGCCGAAAGGTGTGGAAGTGGATGTGATTTCCCGCCAGATCGCCAATGCGCACACGGTATTCAATATTACGATGACCATCATCTGGGTCTGCCTGCTCGGACTTTTGATCAGGATTGTAATGAAAATTGTGCCGGATGGAAAAGCGGGAGAGGTAGATCTGTCTACGCCGGTTTACCTGGATAAAAATGTGATTCATCAGCCTGCGGCAGCTCTCCGCCTGGTAGCGCAGGAAGTTCTCCGCTGCGGCGATATGGTAAAAACCATGCTGGCGGATGTAACCGGTATGGTTCACGATAACAACGCCAATATCATGAAGAATGTGGAAAAATATAAGAAAGCATTAAATGATATGGATGGCGAGATCAACGATTATATTGCGGAGCTTTTTTCTTCCGGTACGCTGACGGAACAGCAGGCTTCCCAGACCGCGCGGCTTTTATGCGTGCTCAGTGATGTGACCAGGATGGGTAACCTATCCGTGGATATGGCGGACGCCGTCTGGGAAAAAGCGGAGAAAAAGTATGTCTTTTCCGAGGCTGCAGATCAGGATATCGGAGGCTGCTTAAAAAAGATCACCGGTATGTATGAGGACTCGATGGCTGCAATGGCCCGCGGAGATTTTGAGACGCTCTCCGATATTCTGCGTAATAATGAGGAAATTCTGAACCTGGATGTTGATCTGCGGCAGTCCCACATGCAGCGTGTGCAGGCAGGACTGTGCAAAAAGGAGATGACCGCTCCGTTTACCCAGATATTAAACTGCATTGACCGCATGGGCAATGGCTGTGTCAATCTGGCGGAGGGTGCTCTGGATCAGATGAATTTTTGCTACTTCATCGGGGAGGCGGGAGAATGATCTGTCTGTTGGAGGCACAGCTGCCGGAGGTGGATCTGGAGACTGCAAAGCGCGCCGTTTCCCAGGCAGTATTTCTGACCACGGAAAGAGAGTGCTGCGACTTGTCCAAAGCGCTCTCTGTGCACGTGGAAGTGGAATCTTCTCTTTCGGAAATCTGCTTCTGCAAGGCGGAAAGCCAGCAGGATTGTCTGTATGGAACACTGGCTGTCCCGCGGATTCTTGATGTCCTGGGAAAGCGACATCAGATTGCCTATGTGGTTACGGAGCGTTATCTGATTTTTATCGATAACACGGATTTTACGGAGCGTATGATCCGGCAGATCCGCGTGAAACGGGCACAGCAGCGCATGCGGAGAGAGCGCTTTCTGTACTATTTCATGTTGGAACTGATGGCGAAGGACTCTGTCCTTCTGGAAACATATGAAAACGCGCTGATGGATATGGAGGATGAGATAAGCAATGATGCTCCGGAAAATTTTCTAAGCCGCCTCCAGCCCCTGCGCAAGCAGCTTCTGACACTGCGCGGATATTATGATCAGCTTATGGATATGGCGCGGGAACTGGAGGAAAACGAAGACCGCTATTTCGCAAAAAAACAGCTGAAATATTTTAATACGATTGCGGACCGGGCGGAGCGCCAGAAGGACCGGGTGAGCACACTTTTAGAGTATGCCCAGCAGGTCCATGACGCTTATCAGGCTACGGTGGACAGCCGCCAGAACTCCAATATGCAGTTTCTGACGGTTATATCTACCATCTTTTTTCCGCTGACCCTGATCACAGGGTGGTATGGGATGAATTTTGAAAACATGCCGGAATTAAAGCATGGGTATCCGATTGTGGTGCTGCTGAGCCTGGCAGTGCTGGCAATCTGTATCGGGCTGTTTAAAAAGAAAAAGATTTTGTAGAAAATCATCCATAAGCTGTCATTCTAATCATCAAAATCATTCATCTTTAAATTGTTGCTGAATTGAAAAAGTAAATTCCAGTGCAAGAGTAAATTCCACTTGATTTTTA
>JAJQAD010000240.1 GCA_021204005.1 Clostridiales bacterium | reverse complement strand
GTGTGGCCGGTATCACAACGGAGGCATCCTCCTGGGAACTGGCGGATGTGACGGACACGCCGGTGATTTTTGTCGTGAACGCAAAAGGAATGAGCCTTTCGGTGGTTCCGCTGATTAAGGGATTCCTGGAATTTGATCCGGAAGAGGAGCGGGGAGAGGCAAAAGACGGTGAATCATTTCCGGGAGGAATAGAGAAAAGACGGGGCGGTGCCGCGCAGATGAAAGAGGACGAGAGCAGTCTTTTTGGTGGAAATGAATTCCACAGCCATATCTGCGGTGTGATTTTGAACCAGACTTCTCCGTCAATGTATCCGGAACTGAAGCGGGAGATTGAGCGTGCTCTTCCGGTACGGGTGTTTGGCTGCTTGCCGCGGGTGGAGGACTGTGTGATTGAGAGCCGTCATCTGGGGCTGGTGACGCCGGATGAGCTGGGAGGGCTCCGGCAAAAGCTGAACCGGCTGGCGGGAATCCTGGAGGAAACACTGGATATCGATGGCATTTTGCAACTTGCTGAGAGTGCTTCGGATCTGGATTGTTCTGAACCGGTGGAGGTGAAGAGGGTTGCGTTGAAGCTGAATTGTTCTGTATCTGCGGAGAGGGAAAAGATTGCGCCGGAAGTGACGTTGGCTGTGCCTCAAAATGGGAGAGAGCTTTTCCCGGATACAGTAACATGTGTGAATAACGACATAGAACCGAAGGTGCGGGATGCATCTGCAGCTGGCTCAGACCAGAGTGACAGAGGGCGCCGTGCCAGAATTGCCGTCGCCCGCGACGAGGCTTTTTGTTTTTATTATGAGGACAATCTGGATCTGCTGCGGGAACTGGGGGCGGAACTGATTCCGTTTTCTCCCTTGCATGACAGTACATTGCCGGAGCGGGTGCAGGGAATTCTTCTTGGCGGGGGTTACCCGGAGCTTTATGCGGAGCAGCTGAGCGGCAACCATGCCATGCTGGCTTCTGTTCGGGGAGCTATTGAGCGCGGCGTGCCCTACCTGGCGGAGTGCGGCGGGTTTATGTATCTTCACGATGCGATGGAAGATATGGAAGGACATTCCTGGCCGATGGCAGGCGTGCTCCATGGACAGGTGCGGAAAACGGACAGGCTCGTCCGGTTTGGATATATTACGCTGACGGCGAATGAGCCGCAGATTTTCGGCGAGGCAGGATGCAGTATCCGTGCCCATGAGTTTCACTATTTTGACAGCACGGATAACGGGGATTCCTTTCACGCGCAGAAGCCCGGCCGGAAGCGGAACTGGGAATGCATGCTGACGGGGGAAAATTTTGCGGCGGGATTTCCTCATCTGTATTACTATTCTAACCCGGAGTTTGCGGAGCGGTTTGTAGAAAAATGTCTCACAGTTTTATAAAAACTGGTTTTCTTTCTTTAAAAACCGTATAATAAGCAAAACCGCAGTCGTGCAGAATGGCAGGAATCCTCCGGAAATCGTATGCGATATCTTCCGGCTTATGCGCGTCGGAACCGAGCGTAATGATTTCTCCTCCCAGTTCCCGATACCGTTTCAGAATATCTTCGGTTGGGTTGGGATGTCCCAGTCCGCAGCGGTATCCGCCTGTGTTGATCTCAATTCCTTTTCCTTTTTCAATCAGAAGCTTCAGAATTTCGTCAATCACATCCCGATAATGTGCATAACTGTAGTTTTTATTGCGGTCAGGACCGTAACGGACCACGTAATCAATATGACCGTACACATCGAAGTCATCAAAGGCGCGGATGTTTTCTATAATAGATGTAAAGTATTCGTAATAGGCTTCTTCCTCCGTGCGTCCTTCGTAGTAAGCGGGGTAGTAGGGATCCATACCGTGCACCACATGGGAGGAACCGATGACAAAGTCAAAGTTATGTGTATACACCAGATTCCGGTGAGTATCAGACAGATGGGGCTGGAGACCAAGCTCAATCCCAATGCGGACAGGCAGTGTGCTGTGATATTCATTTTGCAGATGCGTAAGCGCAGGAAAATAGGCATTCGGATCCAGCAGAAAAAGTTCCGGATCGTCCGGATAGTCCAAATCCATGTGATCTGTGATGCAGATTCCGTTCAGACCAAGCGAGAGTGCTTTTTTTATCATGTCTTCCGGGGCGGCATCGCTGTCGCCGGAGAAAGATGTGTGCATGTGTGTATCCCAGAGCATCCTGTGTTCCTCCTTGCTTTTTCTGTATTAGAACAAATGCTGCCTGTGATTTTTCGAGCAGTGTCTATATGGCGTAAGCCGTTAATCATAGGGTTTTATGATTGGAACTGTTATATCATAGACGGTTGCGTTTTGTAAAGAACAATAAGTTGTTTTTTCTACGGTATAAATTAGCATAAAACAGGCTGTATATGCAATAAGATTGCGTGAGGTAACCCACAAAAACGAGAGAATCCAGAAAAAGAGGGTAAATCATGCGAGAGACAACCTGCAAAAATGAGAGAATCCAGAAAAAAAGGGTAAAAGATGCGGGAGACAACCCACAAAATGAGAAAATCTCAGAAAAAGAGGGTAAAAGATGCGGGAGGCAA
>JAJQAD010000028.1 GCA_021204005.1 Clostridiales bacterium | reverse complement strand
TCCATAACTTCTTTCGGAAAAAACGGGTCAAATCACGACAAATTCATACAAAGCCGACAAAACCGGTTTCAGATAACAAAAAACCCGGGAAGCCGCAAACACTGGCTTTTCCGGGTTTTGCAAGTCCATTTTTTGGGACGATCATACACAGCATAAGTTCGATTACGGAAATCGAAGATTTCCTATCACACTTAACGTTTTGAGAACTGAGGTGCGCGACGAGCCGCCTTGAGACCGTATTTCTTACGCTCTTTCATTCTCGGGTCACGTGTCAGATATCCGGCTTTCTTCAGCACCGGTCTGTAATCCGCATCTACGGTAAGCAGCGCACGTGCGATACCGTGACGGATCGCGCCGGCCTGTCCGGTATATCCGCCGCCCTTTACATTCACCTGAACATCAAATTTATCCGCGGTGTCTGTAGCAACCAGCGGCTGACGAACGATGATCTTGAGTGTCTCAAAACCGAAGTAATCATCCATGTCTCTCTTGTTGATCGTTACTTTACCTGTGCCGGGCTTTAAGTATACTCTGGCAACAGATTTTTTTCTTCTGCCTGTTCCATAATAATTTGTATTCGCCATGATCTATTACCTCCTCACCGATTAAAATGTCAAAACTTCAGGTTTCTGAGCCGCATGCTTGTGATCCGGTCCGGCATAAACAAACAGCTTTTTGTACATCTGTCTGCCCAGAGGTCCTTTCGGAAGCATACCTTTAACTGCATGCTCAATCACTCTCTCGGGATGCTTTGCAAGCATCTCCTTTAGAGTTGTCTCTTTCATACCGCCGACATACTCGGAGTGATGATAATAAATCTTCTGGTTCAGCTTCTTACCTGTTACTTTGATTTTCTCAGCGTTGACCACGATCACGTAATCACCGGTATCGATGTGCGGTGTATAGATCGGTTTGTGCTTACCTCTTAAAATCTTTGCGATCTCTGCAGATAAGCGGCCTAATGTATATCCTGTAGCATCCACTACATACCATTTTCTTTCAATAGCTTCATTTTTTGCCATGAATGTATCCATTGCATGTTCCTCCTTGAATCGATTATCCGATCTTCACCAAAAGAGATGTCCGGTCACTTCCGTCTCAGATCATAAAAAGGTTAGATTATGTGTCCGCATCGTCCGTTTTTCCATATGCAGGCTTGTGGAGAATACCTGATACAGGATTTTCGGCAGCCGGATCCCACCCCGGCCATTTTCTATTCAAATGCTGTCGCACATTCTCTCGGAGATTTTGTCATGAAAACACGACAAAAACACGTCTTGTCAGACTTTGATATTATAGTACAGCCATTTTTTGGTGTCAACAGGTTTTTCTGTTTTGTTAATCATTTTTTTGCGTTTTTAATCCGCATGCTTTGTCAGATTCCTCTCAATATGCCGGTACACCGGTTTCATCGTCATCCCCTGCACCACCGTGGTAAAGAACACGATGGCATATGTACCGCCCAATACAATATGGTAAATCGTCTCCGGCAGCATGGAAGAGGTGCTCATCGCCAGCGCCACAGACAGTCCCCCGCGCAGTCCGCCCCAAGTAAGCAGCGCGACAAAATTTTTGCGGTCGTATCCGTCCGGCAGTTTCCCTGCAAAGAGAGACATGGCTCCCACGCTGCAGGATCTGCCTATAAAATTCGCCGCAATGGCGATGACGGAAAGAAGCAGTACCTGCGGCATGGTCAGGATCCGCAGGAAGGAAAGCCCCAACATCACATACAGGGCAGAATTCAGCAAAGTATCCAGCATCTCCCAGAAAATGTCGAATTTTTCCAGTTCCATCTCCCGTCCCGCCTCAGTCTCCCGGTTGCGGAGGGCAGAGAACATCACGCCGCAGACCACCGACGCGATTGCCCCGGAAAAGTCGAAAATCTCGCAGAGCAGATAGGCTGCCGACACCGCCAGCAGACTGGCAAAAATCTGTCTGGTCTCGTCCTCCGTCCTCTTAAAAAGAGGAAATACCAAAAATGTCACGGCAAGTCCGACCACCACGGCTCCCAACAGCTCTCTGCCCATCACAGCAAAAAATCCCTGATTCGCCTCCGCGGTCACCATACCGGAAAAGCAGACAAAAAGCGCTACGCCCACTCCGTCATTTAAAAGGGACTCGCCCTCGATGATAAACCCGATATTTTTGGGAAGATTGAATTTTTTCAGAATACTTGTCGCCGCGATCGGATCCGTGGGCGCCGTGATGCTGCCGAACATCAGGCAGACCGGCAGGGATAATCCCAGCCCCAGCAATCGTCCCGCTCCGTAAAACAACAATCCATAAAAAACTGCGCCCAGCAGCGTCGCCCCGATGGACAGCAGCGTGATCGTCCTGGCATGTGTCTTAAAGCTGCGCAGGCTCATATGGCAGGAGCCCGCGAATAACATAAAGCAGAGCACCCCTTTGGTCAGGAAATTTTCCAGATTGACAAACTGAAACTGTCCCAGAATCTCTGCCGCCGTCTCTCCCTTTACACCCGCTCCGATTCCCAGCAGTACCGCTCCGATTACAATCGAGAACAGCATCAGGGAAATCTCGTAGGTAAACTTCGTCACTTTCTCGTTAAAATATCCCAGGCAGACCATCAGAAGAAGAATGATCACCACTTTTACCAGAAAACTTTGCATAACTCTCCCCCTCCTATTCTATAAAATGAATGCCCATCATCGTAAGGCCGTGTGCCGGCGCTGTCGGACCCGCTGCCGCCCGGTCTCCTGCCTCCAGAATCCGGGTGATTTCCTCCGGCTCCATCTGTCCCGCCCCGATGGGAATCAGCGTGCCTGCTATGATGCGCACCATATTATAGAGGAATCCGTTTCCGCTAAGCCGGATGGTAATAATATCCTCCGCTCGCGCCACTTCGCAGGAATAAAGTGTCCGCACAGTAGACTTCACCGCCGTATTCGTCGAGCAGAAGCTTTTAAAATCATGGGTGCCTTCCAGCCGCTTCGCCGCTTCTCCCATCCGCTCCGCATCCAGCGGATAATAGTAAAAATACGTATCCAGCCGCCGTGTGGGCATCGGAAATGCCCGGTTTAGGATCCGGTATTCATAAGTTTTTACACTGTCACAGTGCCGCGGATGCCAGTCAGGAGCCACCTCGCACGATCCCTGCACCACAATATCCTCCGGCAGCCGCTGATTTAAAGCAAAAGAAATCTTCTCCGCCGGGATGCGGGTATCGGTATCAAAAACCGCTACATTTCCGAGTGAATGCACCCCGGAATCTGTACGGCTGGCGCCGATCACGCGAATTTTCTCGCCCAGCAGGTCTGTCAGGGCAGCATTTAATTTTTCCTCAATCGTCACCTTGCCGGGCTGTATCTGCCACCCATGATAGTTGGTCCCGTCATAGGCCACCACCAGCTTGATTCTTGCCATAGTCCTGTTCTCTTTCTGCTCCCTGTTCAAAATTCATGTTCCACTCGTTATCCAAGCAGGTTCCGGTGCTCACAGTATAAGTACTCAACACTCCGCAATCATTTTACAGAATCCCCAGTTCTCCCCAGACAGTAAGATACAAAACCCTCACCGCAACTATCGCCGCCAGGAACGCAAACACCACAAGGTAAGCGAAGCCATCTCTCCGCTCATACTTCAGCGAGTGCATCTTTGTCCGCCCTTCTCCGCCCCGGTAACACCGGGCCTCCATGGCCAGAGAAAGGTCGTTCGCACGGCGGAATGCGGACACAAACAGCGGAACCAGTATCGGAATCAGGCTTTTTACCCTCTGCAGGAGATTTCCCTCCTCAAAATCTGCTCCGCGGGCCATCTGTGCTTTTTTCACCTTATCCGCCTCCTCCCCCAGAATCGGGATAAAACGAAGGGCAATGGACATCATCATGGCGATTTCATGGATCGGAATCCGGATTTTTGCCAGAAACCACAGTCCCTCCTCCATACCGTCCGTCAGGCGGGTCGGTGAGGTGGTCAGAGTCAGAATCGAGGATCCCACCACCAGGTAAATCAATCGCAGCGAGTAATAAATAGTCCGATGAATCCCTGTCCCGGTGATGCAGATCACCTTCCATTGGAACAGCACATCCTCCCCCTGCGTAAAAAACAGATTGCAGACCGCCGTGATTGCAATAAGCACCCAGATTGCCCGCACTCCCTTGCACAGCATCACAAACGGCACCTTCGACAGAGCAATCACCGCCAGGAGAAATACCGTCGCCAGGATCCAGCCTGCCACGCCGTTGATCAGGAAAAGCGCAACAAGATATAAAATTGTAGAAAAAAGCTTCACCCGCGGATCCAGCCTGTGTATCACAGAATCCGCAGGATAAAACTGTCCGAGCGTGATATCCTTTAACATATTTTCCTGATTTCTCTTTCTGCCTCCGCCAGGGTCGTCGCACACACACAGACCGGGAATCCCCGCTCCTTCAGGTCATGGAGCAGATAGGTCACCTGCGGAACAGCAAGCGAGGCCGCTTCCAGTTCTTTCATATGAGAAAACACTTCCGCCGGAGTTCCCTCCAGCATGATTTCTCCTCGATTCATCACCACGATACGGCTGACATATTCCGCCACATCTTCCATGCTGTGGGAGACCAGCAGCACAGTAATATGCAGACGGTCATGCAGTTCCCGGATCAATCCGAACAATTCGTCTCTTCCCCGGGGATCCAGCCCCGCAGTAGGCTCATCCAGAATCAGCACGGACGGATTCATGGCAATCACACCGGCGATCGCGACGCGGCGCTTCTGGCCGCCTGAAAGATCAAAGGGCGACATTTCCCAGCAATCCTCCGGCAGCTTCACCTGCCGCAGCGCCTCCCGGGCTCTCTCCAATGCAGCCTCCGCGTCCAGTCCCTGATTTTTCGGCCCGAATGCCACATCTTTTAACACGGTTTCCTCAAAAAGCTGATACTCCGGATACTGAAAGACCAGACCGACCCTGCCTCTCAGCGCCCGAAGGGAAAAACCGGTTGCCGCGATATCCTGATTTTCGTAATACACATTTCCCTCATCCGGTTTTAACAGGCCGTTAAACAGCTGAATCATCGTAGATTTCCCGGAACCGGTGTGTCCAATTACCCCGATAAACTCCTCCTCATAGACGGTAAGGGAAACATGCCTTAAGACCGGCTTTCCATGAACAGCTCCGCCGCCGTAAGAAAAGGAGACCTGTTCCAGGCGCAGTTTTTCTTTCCGGCTGTTTTGTGCCGCCGGATCATCCTCCGCTGCTTCCGGGATGCTCCGAGTCACCTCCTCGCTCAGATACTTCCCTTCTGCAGGTGTAATATGCATTTTTAAATTCGTGTTATTTCCTGCATGCAGGTTTTCTGTCTCTTTTTCCCATCTGCACAGGGCATCCGCCAGCTCTTTCCGATTCAGAATTCCCTCCGGCAGAGAAATCCCATCCCGACGGAGGTGGTAGGCAAGCCGCGTAATCTGCGGCACATCCATCCCATATTCCTGCAGCTCTTCTACCCTGGAAAATATCTCCCTGGGCGCCCCCTGCATCACAACCCGCCCCCGGTTCATAACGAAAATATGGTCCGCCTGCGCAGCCTCTTCCATATAATGTGTGATAAGGATTACGGTAACGCCCTCCTCCCGGTTCAGGCGATGCGCGGTTTGCAGCACTTCCTGCCGCCCGCTCGGGTCCAGCATGGCGGTAGGTTCATCCATGATAATACACTTCGGATGCATAGCCACCACACCGGCCACTGCCACGCGCTGCTTCTGACCGCCGGAAAGCTTGTTCGGGGAATGGCGGCGGAACTCTGACATATTTACCGCCTCCAGGCTTTCCTCCACCCGGGAGCAGATTTTCTCCGGATCCATTCCCAGATTTTCCGGTCCGAACGCCACATCCTCCTCCACCACACCGGCCACAATCTGATTATCCGGATTCTGAAAGATCATACCGGCAGCCTGGCGGATATTCCAGGTTTCACGCACATCCTCCACATTTTTGCCATCCACCACCAGCGTCCCTTCCGTGGGAGTGAGCAGCACATTCAGATGTTTGGCGAACGTAGATTTTCCGGAACCATTCTGACCGAGGATAGCAATAAACTGCCCTGCCTCCACGTCAAGATCAATCCCATCCAGAGCTGTGACCTCGCCGATCACCTCTCCCTCCTCATCTCTGCGGAAAAACCGATGTTTAAGATTTTTTGCCCTTATAAAAGCCATATCAATTCCTCGTATCCCGGTGAATTTCAAAATCATAAATCAGACTTCGGATGATCCATTCACAATGTTTTCCCTGTTATCATCAGAATTTTAATCTTCAATGCCCCTGTTATCAATGATATCATGAAACCTGAATAGTTACTATCATTCAATATAACCCGCAAATTTTGTCAGATGTCCGGCAAGCTGCATCTGGGAAAATTCATTCTGCCGCAGCGCCTCATACAGCACCACCGCCACAGAGTTGCCCAGATTCAGGGAGCGAATCTTTTCCAGCATCGGGATGCGCACGCAGCGCTCCCGGTTGTGCGCCAGAAGTTCTTCCGGTATGCCGGCGCTCTCCTTACCAAACATAATATAGCAATCCTCCTCATAAGAAACGTCCGTGTAAACACGCTGTCCCTTAGTCGTCGCCATATAGATCTTCGCGCCCGGATTTTTTTCAAGAAAGTCCTCATAATTCACGTAAGTTGTAACATCCAGGTCTTTCCAGTAATCCATACCTGCGCGCCTCAGCGCTTTTTCTGTCAGCTGAAATCCCAGAGGCTCGATCAGGTGCAGCCGCGTTCCGGTCGCCACACAGGTTCTTCCGATATTTCCGGTGTTTGCCGGTATCTCGGGCTCATACAGTACAATATTTAAGTGCGCCATTTTATTGATCACCTCACAGCACTTTTTCAATCTCATCCCGCCTCGGCGGCTCCAGAAACCGCCGTCCGTCGCCATTTAATATAACTCTGTCGTTTCCCGCGACCGCTTTTCCCACAACCGCCGCGTGAATTCCCGCAGCCTGCAGCCGGTCTGCCAGGCCGTAACCATCCCGCGCTGCCAGAAGCAGACTGCCGCCGGAAATCAGCTGATAAGGGTTGATATCATAGTAATTACATATCTCCACGGTCTCCTGACGGATCGGTATCCTTTTCAGATTGATTTCCAAACCGACTCCCGCCTGTTCCGCAAGCTCCCACAGACCGCCAAACACACCGCCCCACATGAGCTCCAACATCGCTGCTCCCCCATCCTTTGCCTCCGCCATCTCCGGCTGTACTGACAAAAAACGGGAAAAACCTGCTGCATCCTCCAGCATAAAAGGCGGGAAACGGCAAAGCAGCTCCTCTTTCCTTTCCTGCACAATACGAACGGTTCCCTCCAGGCCGATCCACTTTGTCACAATGATATCATCGCCCGGCTGCGCCGCACCAAAAGACCTCCATATATGTTCGGTTTTTTGTCTCATCTGCCACTCTCCGTATCCGGTGAAAACTGCTGTTTATTTCGCCTGCTGTCAATCCCGCTGCCCACGGTCAACGCAGGGCACAGCAAGGGCTGCCCTTCTGAGCAGCCCCTCACGCCCTCGCTTTTCTCTGTCTGCCAGACAGATAAATCCGCTTTTTTCAGGCAGAACAATGATTCCGTCAGTTCGCAGATTCCTCTGATGTATCTGCAGCTGCCTCAGAAGAACCGGAATCTGCGGATGACTCTGTACTTTCCTCTGCTGAGGATTCTGCAGCCTCTTCCGCAGCTGCTTTCTCCGCGGCAGCTGCTTCTTCTGCAGCTGCTTCTTCTGCAGCAGCTTCCTCTGCGGCTGCCTCCTCCGCGGCTGCTTCCTCCGCAGCTGCTTCTTCCTCCGCGGCTTTCTTCAGTGCCTCATCATTCCACTGCGCTGCCGCTGCCTGAATCGTCGACAGATCCTTGGTCGCTATGGCCGCTTTCATTGCCGCAACCGCCTCCTCACTGCTGGAGGAAGTCCCTACCTCATAGATTGTCGGCGACATCTTATACGTTGTATTGTTAAAAACCTCCCGGCTCTCCTCCACGCCATCCACCGTCACGATCTTCCACAGCCGCGCCGTTTTTCCTGTGTGAGAACTCTGCACTTTTGTAATGGTACCGATCGACGCACTGGTTACTTTGAATTCGACCGTAGCCTCCGTCGTACTTGTCGTCTCACTGACAAAGGATACCTCCCGGTTGGACGCGCGGGTTTCTTCTCCGTAAACCGTAAACCGGATGGTAGAACCGTCCGCCGCCCCCTCAATATAAATCGGTGCCTCCGTGTTGTTGGTAAACTTCAGATCTTTGTAGGTGCCGGCAATTGCCGCGTCCGCCGAAGGGTCCACATACGTGACAATCACAGAATGTCCATACCGCTCTACGATCTCCAGCTCCGCCCGGATCACCGCATTGTAAAGTGTCGTTGAAACCTGACAGATCCCGCCGCCATAGGTCTCCACCGTGGTGCCGTTCTCATAGGATCCCGCCAAAGCATAACCGTTCTCCGCCTCAAACGGGCTGACCGTCTCATATACAGAAAAAGTCTCGCCGGGATATACCACGCTGCCATTGATCAGCGACGCGCCGTTGGCGACATTCTGCTTACGTCCGCTGGCGGAAGAGGAATAGTTCGTGCTGTATGTGCCCAGGACATCCTGCACTTTTGACAGCTCTTCCTCTGTTCCCTGCGGCTCCGTCACCGTGACCGCAAGCTCAATGCTGGGACTCTCCTGCCATCCCTCCGCAAAATAATCTGCAATCACCTGCACGGATTCCGCCACATTAACTTCCAGGCCATTCTGACCTTCTATGATCACAAACTCCCCATTTTCGCGGGTCAGGCCGTAATCCACCGCATCCTGGTTGACTGCATCGGCGTTTTCCTCCAGATAAGCAGTCAGCCGGTCTTCGTCAACCGTCAGCGTCAGCGGAAGCACCTTGTCCTCATGCTCCAGATCTTTCTGCTCCTTGTACTGCATAACAAGATTTCCTGTCCTGCCATACTGCAGCGCCTCCTGAAGCGTGGCCTCCACATCCTCGGAAAAACCCATCTCTTCCAGTGTCGTCTCAAGCGAATTCCCTTCGGCAGCCAGCGTAACCGTCTCCCCGGAAATCTCATCGACATAATCACTGATTGCTGCCTGTGCCTCATCGTAAGTCATACCGCCCACGCTTACGCTGCCAATATATATCCCATCCAGAATGGTTTCATTCTCTGTACTCCCCGCCTGTGCGCCGGTCACACCAAAGCACACTGCGGCAACAACCACAGCAGATAATGTAGGAACCACCTTTTTCCATTTTTTCATTGTGATATTCCACCTTTCTGTCATCCGGGCCGCCTTAGGAACTGTCGTGAAATAATATGTACAGATTGTGCTGAATGATGCGTAAAGCTCAGTCTTTAAAACCGGAGGTGTAGCGGGCTACATCGAGGATTTTAAAGGCTGTGATTTGCGTATCAGGCAGTGCAGGATGTACATATTATTTTGCGACAGTTCCTTAATACGCCAATGCGGATAATAACATAACCACAACCATGGCGATCAAAATGATAATCACGATAATTGACGTAAGAATCCGTTTCTTTTTTGATTTCTTGTACATTCTGTCCCGCCTCCTGTCGCCGGATAAACCTTGCGCACTCTGTCACAGAGTACACAGACTTTCCTGTCATCAGCATTTTCCCATATCCTTTTTTATTCTATGCTAAATACGCTCAGGATTCAAGTCTCTTTTTTTACAGCTTGCCGATCTCACAATCCCAGCCAGAAAACATATTGCTTAGTTCTCCTGACTATAAAACGGATCCGCCGCAGATTGATAGAGATGCGCAGAAAAAGTTTTCCTGGAACAGAATTCTACCGATATGCCGTTTTTCCATTTTTGGCACATGGTAAATTACAACATCGTTTATAACAGCATAGCAAAACAGCCGCCCCGCCGAAATCGAATGATGTGACAGTTTGGCTGTTGATGTGACATTTCTTCCAAATTTTATTTTAAAAAGCCGTTGATAATCTGTTCCTCCGCCTCGCTCTCCGTGAGTCCCAGCGTCATCAGCTTGATGATCTGCTCCCCGGCAATCTTGCCGATGGCAGCCTCATGGATCAATGCCGCGTCCAGGTCGTTGGCCTCCAGCTGCGGGATTGCAAGAATCCGCGCCTTATCCATGATGATCGCATCACACTCGGAATGTCCGGTACAGGGCGCGTTTCCGATGATACGGGAGTCAAATTTCTGATAGGAATTGTCCCGCGCCACAGAGCGGGATACCACATCGGCATTGGCGCCCTCGCCGTTTAAAGTCACCCGGTAATCGCTGACTGCGTACTGGTCGCCGTGTGTCATCAGACGTTCCCGCACCACCAGCCGCGCGCCTGCCACCAGCTCCGCAATCGTCTTCCGGTCCGTCGAGTCAACTCCCTTGATCTGGACCATCTCCATCTCCATCGAGCTCCCCTCTTCCATGTAGACCTCCGTCCCCGGATTCAGGATGCGCTTGCCGGTCCCCTCACCGGAACCGTAATGCTTTTCCACATATTTCACTTTCGCGTTCTTACCCACATAAAAACGGTGGATGCCGTCGTGCTCGGAATCCTGGTTGCCACAGTTGTCGATCCCGCAGCCAGCCACGATCACCACATCGCTGTCTTCCCCGATATAAAAATCATTATATACGGTCTCTTTTAAGCCGCTCTGGCTGAGCACCACCGGAATATGCACGCTCTCATTCACCGTGCCCGGTTTGATGCGGATATCAATGCCCGTGCCATTCTCCTTCGAGACAATATCAATATTCGCCGTCGTGCTCCGCGCCGCGCTGACGCCATTGGCACGGATGTTGTATGCGCCCTCCGGGACGGAGTGCAGATCCGCCACCTCTCTTAAAATTCTTTTCTGTATTGCATCCATCTTCTGAAATTCTGCCATATTCGACTCCTTTTTACTTATCTGATCTTTTGACATGCATTCACCGCGGAGGATGTCCCCAGAAGCCCCGGTAGAATCTCATCCTTCGGTCCCTGATCCCGAATCTGTCCGTCCGCAAGCACAATAATCTCATCCGCTATATTCAAAATCCTCTCCTGGTGGGAAATCACCACGATCGACCGCTGCTCGTCCTTCTTCTGCATCCGCTCAAACACCTGGATCAGATTCTGGAAGCTCCACAGGTCAATGCCAGCCTCCGGTTCATCAAAGACAGAAAGCTGCGTCCCCCGCGCCAGCACCGTCGCGATCTCAATACGCTTTAACTCACCGCCGGACAGACTCGCGTTCACCTCACGGTTGATGTAATCCTTCGCGCACAGACCAACCTCCGCCAGATACTCGCAGGCCGCCGAGACACTCAGCTTTTTCCCCGACGCGATTTTTAAAAGATCCAGTACCTGAATCCCCTTGAAACGAACCGGCTGCTGGAACGCATAGCTGATGCCGAGCTTCGCCCGCTCCGTGATACCAAGCTGCGTGATATCCTCCCCGTCAAACAAAATGCTGCCACCGGTCGGTTTCTCAATCCCGGCAATCAGCTTCGCCAGCGTCGACTTCCCGCCGCCATTCGGCCCCGTGATGACGACAAATTTCTGCTCCTCTATCGTCAGGCTGATATCCTTGATAATCTCCTTCTCCTGGGAATCCTCCTTCACCTCATAAGAAATATTTTTCAACTCTAACATTTCTTTTGTTTCCTTTCAAAAATTATTAAAACTGCCTTGCTTTTACAGTTACAGGTTTTTCACTTTTCGCCCCTCGCATCTTCCGCTTTTTCCCCGGAAATTAAGGAAAATGCGCGGTGTGAAACATAGTATAACAAAAAAACAGCCGTTTGTTAAGATTCCCGGCTAAATTTTATTTCAAACCAACACACCTGTGAAAAACCGGGAACTTTATCTTCCCCTTATCAGCGATTCGTGCTATCATAAATTTTGTTAAAAACAAACACTTCACAGGAGGCACAGATTTATGAATAGAAAAATATCTTTCATCGGAACCGGCAACATGGGCGGCGCCCTGATCCGCTCGATCCGTTCCGAGCAGCTTTACATCACAGATTATAATATGGAAAAAGCAACGGAGCTGGCCGCGGAAGTCGGCTGCGAGACTGCGTCTGACAACAGTGAGGCGGTCGCTCTCGGCGAGTTTATTTTCCTCTGCGTAAAACCGCAGGTCATCGGCAGCGTGATCGAGGAAATCTCCCCGGCGCTGAACGCCGCCATGGAAAAAGGCGAGCACAAAGTGCTGGTATCCATCGCGGCCGGCATGGCGCTGGATACGCTGCGCTCCCGCCTGAACGGCCCCTGCCGGGATCTCCCCTTTGTCCGTCTGATGCCGAACACGCCCGCTTCCATCGGAAAAGGCATGATCGCCCTGACCTGCGGTGTGGATGTGCCGGATGAGACTGTGGAAGATGTCATGGATATCCTGTCAAACGCAGGCCGCGTCAGCCGTCTCCCGGAGCATCTGATGGATGCATTTTCCGCGGTGGCCGGATGCTCACCCGCCTTCGTCTATATGTTTATCGAAGCGATGGCCGACGGCGCCGTAATGGCCGGACTCCCCCGCCAGGACGCGCTGACCTATGCGGCACAGGCCGTCATGGGTTCCGCCTCCATGGTCTTAGAGACCGGTATGCACCCGGGCGCATTAAAAGACGCCGTGTGCTCTCCGGCCGGTTCCACCATCGCCGGTGTCGCCGCACTGGAGCGCAACGGATTCCGCTCCGCAACCATCGAGGCAATCACCGATGCCTATCATAAAAATGCGGACCTCGGCAAAAACTAATATAGTTATCATACAATTTTATCCAGCGTCTCCTTCGATAATATCTTCCGGATATTAGCCAGGAACAAGACTGAGGCGGTCGCTGCGGAGAGCAGGTCCGACACCGGCTCCGCATAGTAAACTCCCATCACTCCCAGAAAGCGGGGCAGGATCAGAGCCAGCGGAACCAGCAGGATTACTTTCCGCAGCAGCGCGATAAACAGGGAAATCTTCGCCTGCCCCAACGCCAGAAAGGTGGGCTGGATTCCCTGCTGCACGCCAAAAAAACAACATGCCAAACAGGAATACCGGCATCACCTCTCCCACCAGTCTCACAAGATCCGCATCCGTGGTAAACATCCCCGCGAAAAATTCGGGGAAAAGCACCGCCATCAGCGCCGCCGTAAATATCAGAAGCAGCCACAGGCTGCTTCCCAGAATTTTTTCCGCCCGCTCCCGGTCGCCTTTTCCCAGCCAGATGGCCGCCAGAGGCGCGCCGCCCGCCGAGGCAAAAGAGGAAAACGCGGAGACCAGAATCGTGATGGGAAAGGTCAGCCCCACACCGGTCAGCGCCGCAGCGCCCACACCCGGAATATGGCCGATATAAATTCTGTCTACAATATTATAAAGAACATGGATTACCTGCGCGACGATAGAAGGAACGCTCATCCCCAGAATCAATCCGGGAATTGCCGCGCTCCCCATCCGCTCTTCTCTCGAAAAATCCATTTCTTTTCCATAAACCCTCCCGCTGTTTTTTACCTATATGTTACAGCAAATCTGCTGATATCTGACAATAGGTATTTCGTAACTATTCGCTTCCGGATTCTGAATAATTACAGATATTTACATCACCGCAGAAAAGAATATGGAAAAGTAAGGGCTTTCAGTGATAAGGAACTTTTCGGTTAAGCAGGGGACGGATGACCCGAAGGTCATGCCGTCTTCCTGTTATTTTTAGACTGTTCATAGATAATCGGTTCATTGATGGCGGGGATATCGACCTCGTCCACATATTTTTCAGTCAGCGCGTGGAACTGGTCATAGTTATGGTTTGTTTCTTCCCGTGTTTCCACCAATTCTTCCAATACTGCGATTTCCGTTTTAA
>JAJQAD010000169.1 GCA_021204005.1 Clostridiales bacterium | reverse complement strand
GGCTGTGATTATTGAAAAATCCGGCGGGGGAAAGCCGTTTTTTGTCAACTGTTACCCCCGCGTTGTTCGTCCGGACGGCAATCCGGCCGGAAGGAAAGTGATGGGAGAAGTGATGGAAAGCTGCGATTCCGAGTGGCGCGGACTGGGAGTCATCCCTGATTCCGGATTAAAGCTGCGTCAGGAATACCGGGAGTTTGACGCCCGCATAAAGTACAGCTTACCTGAAATTCACGGGAAGCCGAATCCTGCGTGCCGCTGCGGTGATGTCCTGCAGGGAAAGTGTAAGCCATCGGACTGCGCTTTGTTTGGGAAGGTCTGTACGCCGCAGCACCCTGTGGGAGCCTGTATGGTTTCCAATGAGGGAAGCTGCTCTGCATACTATGCTTACGGCATGAAAGTCTGAGAGGTAAAATCACAGATTACGCAGTGTATTATATGCGCAGGGGTGCGTAAGGAATATGACAACTGTGCTGTCCGCCACCGCGCGGTGAGTATAAGGCAAAAGTCGACTCCTACTCGACGATAACAGCAGAATAGAGTTATTTCTATCTGAGCAATAAATATAAAAATCGAAATTTTGAATCCGGTTGCGTTTTAACATGATTCAGATAATAATTATTTAGACAACAAAAACGTATGAAACATGAAGTGTTGGGAGGAAAATATAGATGGAAAAGAAAGTCACCCTCGCCCACGGTGCGGGCGGAAAGCAGACAGCAGAATTGATACAGGAGGTTTTTGCTGCACATTTTTCCAACCCGGAATTTACCGCGGATGACGCGGCAGTGCTGGATCTGGGAAATGGAAAAATTGCCATGTCTACCGACGGATTTATCGTATCTCCTTACAAATTCAACGGAGGAAATATCGGGAAGCTCAGCATCTGCGGTACGGTCAACGACCTGTCCTGCATGGGTGCGAGGCCGCGGTACCTCACCTGTTCGTTTATCATCGAGGAAGGTTTCCCACTGTCGGAGCTGGAGGAGATTGCGGCTTCTATGGAAAAAACAGCAAAAGAAGCGGGGGTTAAAATTGTAGCCGGTGATACCAAAGTGGCCGGGAGCGGCCAGGTGGACCACATTTTTATCACTACCACAGGAATCGGGACACTGACGGAAGGCTTTTCCACGTCGGGCGCATACGCAAAGCCCGGCGACGCGATTCTGGTCACCGGAGATATCGGGCGTCACGGGTGCACAATTCTGCTTGCCAGGGAAAATCTCGGTATTGAGGCTGATATTAAAAGCGACTGTGCTCCCCTCTGGGGAACCGTGGAATCCTTGATTCGGGAGACGAAAGAGATTCACGTGATCCGGGATGCAACGCGGGGCGGTGTGGGAACGGTTCTCTATGAGATTGCGGCGGAGAGCAATGTGGGGATGCGCTTAGACAGCGCGGCAATCCCCGTCGATCCGGCTGTCCGCGGCGTCTGCGGTATGCTGGGACTTGACCCGCTTTATCTCGCAAACGAGGGGACGCTGGTTGTCATAGCCCCCCGGGAACAGGCGGAGGGATTACTTTCTGTTTTAAAACAGGGAACATATTCGGCCAACGCTGCCATCATCGGAGAGATCACCGATACGATGCCCGGAAAAGTGGTGGTCACGACAGAGATCGGCTCGGAGACGCTGCTTCCGCAACCGGGCGGAGAACTTTTACCCCGGATATGTTAAATTCACTATTTCATTTTGAAAAGAATTTGTATATAATAGAGCACAGACAGGAGGTAGATCAATATGAGAGGTCAGATACAGAATACGCTCGGGACAGTCAGCATTGATTCGGAAGTAGTCGCTTCCTGTGCCGGGGCTGCGGCGGTGGAATGCTTTGGAATTGTCGGCATGGCCGCTGTGAATATGAAGGACGGGCTTGTAAAATTACTGAAAAAGGATTACCTGCACCACGGAATCACGGTTCAGATTGAAGAGGATAACAGAATCACACTGGATTTCCATGTGATCGTGTCCTATGGTGTGAGCATTGCCGCCGTATCAGACAACCTGACGAATACGGTGAAGTATAAAGTAGAAGAATTTACAGGAATGACCGTCGATAAGATCAACATCTTCGTGGAAGGTGTGAGGGTAATTGACTAGGGGAGGACAGACTGTTGGGGAAACAAACGATTGATGCGGATCTCTTTGCCGGAATGTTTCTGGCAGGCGCAAAAAATCTGGAAGCAAAAAAAGAGTGGATCAACGAGCTGAACGTATTTCCGGTACCGGACGGAGACACGGGGACAAATATGTGTATGACGATTCAGTCTGCAGCGGGGGGAATCGCTGCCATGGATTCTCCGTCCATGCAGGATCTCGCGAAGGTCATCTCTTCCGGGTCACTTCGCGGGGCGCGGGGAAATTCCGGCGTGATTCTTTCTCAGCTGTGCCGGGGATTTACCAATGTGATTTCCAATTACGAGGAGCTCGATAAGCTGGTCATCTGTGAGGCAGCTCAGAAAGCCTGCGAGACAGCTTATAAAGCAGTGATGAAGCCGAAAGAGGGAACAATCCTGACTGTGGCCAGGGCTGCGGCGGACAAGGCGCTGGAGCTGGCCTGCGAGGATGAATGTCCATTGGAGGATTATCTGGCGGCCATCATTGATGAAGCGGAGCGTGTACTGGCATTGACACCGGATATGCTTCCCGTTTTAAAACAGGCCGGAGTCGTGGATGCCGGAGGTCAGGGTCTGGTTGAGGTTCTCAAAGGAGCGCAGGATAAGTTTCTCGGAAAAACAGTCGATTACAGCACAGAGCCATCCCGTTCGGGTGCTGCAATGTCCGCCGAAAAGGGAAAAACAGCAACAGCTTCCGGCACGGGAACCTATTCTGCGGAGGCTTCCGGTACATCCGGTATCGTAAAGATTTCTGCCGACACAATGGAGGAGATCCGATTTGGTTACTGCACGGAGTTTATTATTGTGCTGAATCAGCCGATGACAGAGGCGGAGGAGAGTGAATACCGCGCGTATCTGAATTCCATGGGTGACTCGATTGTCCTTGTTGCGGATGAGGAAATTGTGAAGACGCATGTGCACACGAATGATCCGGGTCTGGTATTGCAGAAAGCACTGACGCTCGGTTCCCTGAGCCGCATCAAAATTGATAACATGCGGGAGGAGCATCAGGAAAAGCTGATTAAGGACGCCGCAAGACTGGCGAAGGAGCAGGCGGAAGCAAATTCGGGGAAATCAGACGGGAATCAGCCCGGGGAAGATCACCTGCATGAGTCCGCACAGACTGGAGAAGAGAATCATGCTGACGCAAGCTCTCAGACCGTGAAAATGGAGACAAAACCGGCTGATATGACTGCTTATGATTATGTAGATCCGACAGCAAAAGACATCGGCTTTATCGCCGTGTCCATCGGCGAAGGCATCAATGAGGTCTTCCGCGGTCTTGGCGTTGACTGTCTGATTGAGGGCGGACAGACCATGAATCCGAGCACAGAGGATATTCTCAATGCCATAGAGAAGTTAGACTATAAGACAATTTTTATTTTCCCGAACAATAAGAACATCATTCTGGCTGCCAATCAGGCGGCATCCATGACGGAGGATAAGGAGGTCTTCGTAATCCCGACCTCTACGGTGCCGCAGGGAATCACTGCCATGATTAATTTCGTCCCGGAAGCGGGTGCCAGGAATAATCGGGAGACCATGCTGGAGCTGATTTCGACGGTGAAGACCGGCCAGGTGACATATGCGATCCGGGATACCTCTCTCGACGGTATGGATATCCACGAGGGGGATTATATGGGAATCGGCGATTCCTCGATCCTTTCCGCCGGCACAGACATGGATACCGTAGTCCGGGAAATGACGGCACAGATGGTGGATGAGGAGTCTTCCTTTATCTGTGTATATTACGGAGAAGATGTTGCGGCGGAAGATGCGGAGGCATTGGGTGCGTATCTGGAAGAGACCTACCCGGATTGTGAACTGGAAATACAGTACGGCGGACAGCCGATTTACTATTATCTGATTTCGGTGGAGTAAAAAGGATAAGGAAGAATGGAGTTTGCGATGAGATTAGATGCCCCGATCAGCAGTCTGAAAGGGATCGGTCCCAAAACAGAAGAATTGTTTCATGCGATAGGAGTATACACCGTGGGTGATATACTCCTGTATTTTCCGCGGGATTATGAGCGTTGCCCGGAGATCAGCGGACTCGATGCTCTGGTTCCCGAACGGAAAAATGCGATCTGCATGAGAGTTGCGAAAGCACCGTCTGTCAACATGCACTCCCGCTTGAAAACGGCGGTGCTGGATCTAATGGAAGAAGGGCATACTCTGCGTCTCATCTGGTATCGGGCGCCATACATCCGTTCTCTCGTAAAACCGGGCGGTTATTATGTCTTTTACGGCCGTGTTACGCAAAAAAAAGATCTGCTCTACATGGAACAGCCGGAGATTATGTCCCCCGGCGATTATCAGAAAGTCCGGCAGACGCTTCGCCCGATCTACAGTCTCACAAGGGGCCTCTCGAACAAACAGGTGCAGAAAACAGTTGCACAGGCACTCGAAGATATCCCTCTTGAAATGGAATATCTCACCGAGGATATCCGCACACGGAATCAGCTCTGCGAATATAACTTTGCTTTAAAAAATATGCATCTTCCCTTAGACGAGGCGAGCTGTATCACCGCGCGCAATCGCTTTGTCTTCGATGAATTTTTCTTTTTTATCCTCTGCATGCAGCTGACCAAAGACAGTTCCGCGGCGCTGAAGAATGAATTTTCTTTTGATACAACAGATTTTGTTGATCATTTGATTGACCGGCTGCCCTACGCGCTTACCGGCGCACAGCGGCGCACGATCGCGCAGATTCAGTCGGACATGCGCTCAGAGAAAGTGATGCAGCGTCTGATTCAGGGTGATGTGGGTTCCGGCAAGACGATTATAGCATTCCTGGCTATACTGGACTGTGCGCACAATGGTTACCAGGCGGCGATCATGGCGCCTACAGATGTCCTGGCGCGGCAGCATGAGCAGAAACTGCGTCAACTCTGCGAGAGTCTGGGTTTACCGTTCCCCATTGTGCTTCTGACGGGTTCGCTCACCGCAAAGCAAAAGAGGGAAGCCTACGCTATTCTGGAGCGGGAACCGGCTGCCCTGATTGTCGGCACGCATGCGCTGATTCAGGAAAAAGTAAACTACCGCAGCCTCGCCCTTGTCATCACCGATGAGCAGCACCGTTTCGGCGTAAAGCAGCGGGAGACCTTTTCCTATAAGGGACAACATCCCCATATACTGGTGATGAGCGCGACGCCGATTCCGCGCACACTCGCGATTATACTGTACGGGGATCTTGATATTTCAGTGATTGATGAAGTGCCGGCGAAGCGAAAGCCGATCAAAAACTGTGTGGTGGATACCTCTTTCCGCGAGAAAGCATACCGGTTCATGGAAAGCCAGATCCGGGAGGGACATCAGGTTTATATCATCTGCCCATTGGTGGAAGAGTCTGAAAACTCCGAAGGGGAAAATGTCCTGGATTACACAGAGCGGCTTAAGGATATTTTCCCGGATGAGATCCGGATATCCTGCCTGCACGGCAGAATGAAAGCGGAGGAAAAAAACCGAATCATGGAGGATTTCCTGGCAAACCGGACGCAGATTCTTGTCTCTACCACGGTGATCGAGGTGGGAGTGGATGTGCCGAACGCTACGGTGATGTTGATTGAAAACGCCGAGCGCTTTGGCCTGGCACAGCTGCACCAGCTCCGCGGCCGCGTGGGAAGGGGCGACGCCCAGTCCTACTGTATTTTTATGCAGGGGGAAAAGCAGGAGAGAGAAAACAAGCGGCTGGCAGTCCTGAACAAATCGAACGACGGATTTTATATTGCCGGAGAAGATCTGAAGCTTCGCGGCCCGGGAGATTTCTTCGGGATACGGCAGAGCGGGGATTTCCGCTTTCAGCTGGCGGACATTTATCAGGACGCAGATCTGATGGGACGGGCATCCGAGGAAGTAACGTTGCTGCTAAAAGATGATCCGGGGCTGAACGAACCGGAACATCAGGTGCTGAAAGAGAGACTGCGGCAGTATGCGGGAGAGGAGTATTCTCTGCTGAACCTTTAAATCCCAATTTTTTTGAATTGCAGCAGCTATAGTCAGGGGTATGGATTCATTTTTTTATAAAAAAATAGTGATTTTTGGATCATATCAGACGCTGAAAATGGCAGGGGAACATATATCACTTTGCAAAATGTAAGCGGATTAAGTTTCTTTGCCTCAGAATTCTATGGGAGAATCAGTGATGAAACTGGTAAGTATACAATCAAAAGTGAACCCCGTAAAAGAAAAAAGTTTTTGCCATATAGAAGAACTTTTTTCCGGATACGTACCGGAAGATGCAGATATGGTTGCCCTTCCAGAAATGTTCCAGTGCCCTTATGAAACGTCACAGTTTCCGGCCTATGCGGAGCAGGAGGAAGGTTTGACCTGGCAGTTCTGTTCGGAGCTTGCCGCAAAAAACCATGTCTATCTCTCCGCCGGCACCATCCCGGAGCTGGCGGACGGGAAAGTATATAATACAGCCTATATCTTTGACCGGGAGGGCAAACAGATTGCGAAATATCGCAAGATGCACCTCTTTGATATTAATGTAAGAGGCGGACAATATTTTAAAGAGTCAGATACATTGACAGCGGGAGATGAAATCGCTGTGTTTGATACGGAGTTTGGGAAAATGGGAATCTGTATCTGTTATGATATGCGGTTTCCGGAATTGGCGAGACTGATGGTGGATGCGGGAGCGAAAGTGATTCTCTGTCCGGCAGCGTTTAATATGACAACCGGACCGATGCACTGGGAACTCATGTTCCGGCAGCGGGCCGTGGATAACCAGGTGTTTACCGTGGGAACATCCACTGCAAGGGATGCGGAAGCATCCTATCAGGCCTGGGGGCATTCCATCGTGGTTGACCCCTGGGGAAAAGTGCTGATGCAGATGAATGAAGTGGAACAGGCCGCAGTCACAGAGATTGATCTGGGGGTTGTTGAGGAAGTGCGGGAACAGCTTCCGCTGCTTAAGCACCGCAGACGGGATATATATGGATGAGGATTGCGATATAAGAGAGGAAATCTTTGATTTCCGTAATCGGACTCGGGCAAATCAACACAGTACGGAGCAATCCGCAGATATCTGACTTAGTCAGCCACCAGTTCGATTCCCTCGATATCCGGCACACTCACCATGGAATAATTGGTGTAATATACCACAAATCCCGGTCTGCTTTTGTTCGGTTTTTTCACATTTTTTTTCTGAAGATAGTCAATTTCAACTTTCTCTCCTCCGCGGCCTTTGGAGTAGAAAGCGGCCAGGCGGGCTGCTTCCTCGAAGGTCTGATCCGGTAGGTCGCCGGTCTTCGTCTTTACCAGGACATGGGAGCCGGGCATCTGCTTGGCGTGGAACCACCAGTCGTTCCCTTCGGAGAAGCGGAAGGTCAGTTCATCATTCTGAAGATTGTTCTTCCCTACATAGATATCATAGCCGTCGGAACTGCGGTAGTGCCAGGGGCGGCTTTTCTGCTGCTGTTGTTTTTTCTTAGAATAGCGCTGACGGATATAGCCGCTTTGTACCAGCTCCTCCCTGATCTGTGCCAGGTCCGCCTCGGACTGCGCGATATCCAGAGCAGTGGCGACAGAATCAAGGTGGTCAATCTCAGCGCGGGTATCTTCAATCAGTTCGTTCAGCGCCTCATAGGTGCGTTTCAGTTTCCCATAACGGTCAAAATATTTTTTTGCGTTTTCCTGCGGTGTAAGCGTCGGGTCAAGCGGAACCTGTATCATCTCGTTCGTGTAATAATTCAGTGCTTCAAAGCTTTTGGCTCCTTCCGGCACCTGATATCCATAGGTGTGGATCAGCTCACCATATACTTTATATTTGTCACGCTTTTCGGTATCCTTTAACTGTTTTTTCTGAAGGTCATACTTTTTGCGGTTCCGCTCCAGATGGGTGTTTACCACGTGACGCAGGTCGGCCGATTTCTGGCGGATACGGGTATAAGCGTTCTTTTGCGCATAGAATTGCTCCAGCGCGTCGGAGATTGACTTGCAGGGCTCATCCGAACAGTCCGCGTAGGAACAAAGCGGAATGGATGAAAACTCAACCGGTTCCTCCCTTTTGCGCAGAATGTGCGGTAAAAAATTCCCCTCCCGGATTTGTGTCATAACAGCGCAAAATCCATGAGCCAGCGCGAGCCATTCCTGCTCTGCGACAGAAGCGCAGGGTGCTGCGCCGTCAATCTTTGCGCGGTAGCACAATTCATTGGCAATGAGAGGGCTGATACCAGTATAGGAAGTGTAGATCGCCTTGCAGACGGTGGCAGGTTTTTTGTACACTGTGTCTAAAAATCCATCTTCTGTCTCTTCTAATGGGGATGTTTTCCCTTCCTGTACAGGGATAAAGTATTCCCGGCCGGGAAGCACTTCGCGGACAGAGCTTACCTGCGCGGAAATATGCTTAATGCTGTCCAGAATTTTTCCATCCGCGTCGGTAAAAATGATGTTGCTGTGTTTGCCCATCAGTTCTACGATCAGATTTTTTGTGCGCAGGTCGCCCAGATCATCCAGGTGTTCGATTTGAAAGATCAGCACACGTTCCATGCCAGGCTGCGAGACAGAGAGAATACGCCCATTTGCGATATGCTTGCGCAGCAGCATGCAGAAATTCGGCGCTGTCATGGGGCTCGGCTTGTTCTGTTCGGTCAGATATACCAGCGGCAGAGATGCGTTGGCGGAGAGCAGGAGACGGCGCTGTCCGCTGCTTCCCTTTAAGGTAAGCAGCAATTCATCCGCTTCCGGCTGCGCAATTTTGCTTATACGCGCGCCGCTGAGTTCTTTATTTAAATCGTAAGCCAGATTGGCAACAACAATTCCGTCCAGGGCCATGGTAATTCCTCCGTAGTTGTTTTTTGAATCATGCTAAAGATAGCACAAATTATCTCCACTGTAAAGTGTGGTTGACGGTACGTTGTCAGGAGTATATGATATAAAAGATTCATTGTTTTTTATATTTGAATGTGTTAGAATAACAGGCATATATTAAAAGAATGGATATCAGAGAATATGCCTGCAGATCCGTTAAATACGGATGTGCCTATAAGCAAATTTACAAGGAGGCTGTGTTCAGTTTGGGAGAGGACTACTGGGATATACACAATCACATATTGCCGGGCGTAGATGATGGTTCTTCCTGTATGGAAGATACAAAGTTGCTTCTGTCAGCGGAGTATGAACAGGGAATCCGCAACATCATATTCACCCCGCATTACAGACCGGGGATGTTTGAGGTTTCTGCTGATGAGAGGGAACAGGTCTTCCGCCGTGTAGCAGCGTATGCTGCTGAAAATTTCCCGGATTTACACCTGTATCTTGGCTGTGAATTATTTGCTCATAAGGGAATGCTTGCCAAACTGAGCGATCCCAGGTACAGAATGGCCGGGACCAGCGTGATCCTGTTAGAGTTTTCTACAATAACGAGGTTCCGTGATATGTATCAGGCGGTAAGCCTGGTGTCTGAAGCAGGTTACCGGGTCATCCTGGCACATCCGGAACGATATTTCTGCCTGCAGAAAAGTGATTTCCGGGTTCAGCGTATCAGGACGGCCGGTGCTCAGATCCAGATTAACGCACGCAGCATACTGGGACGGGAGGACAGAAAACAAAAGCATTTTTGCCATACCCTTTTAAAAGAAAATCTTGTTGACTTTATCGCCAGCGACGCGCATAATATGGAAAGCCGTCCGGTGGAGATTGCACGCTGTGTGAAGATGGTGAGAAAAAAATATGGCGAAGAAAAAGCTGCCTTGTTGTTTGGCGAAAAACAGCAAAGCCTGTTCGGAAAATGACAGGGTGCCGGATGTGATATTTGAATAAACTGAGGCAGGAAACTGCGGCAATCGCAACAATTATAAACAGTGAAAAAAATAGTAGACAAACAGATGCGAATATGAGATAATACAGAATAGTGTTGATATATGGATTCGTTAGTTTTCGGGCATATTTTACGTATGTTTTCTCATGATAAAATGGAGTAACGGATTCTGTTACGTTTACAATATATCGCACTGAATAATTATAACCGGAGATTTTTTAGAAATATGGAAAAGTTGAAATTAGCCGGAAACAGAGAATTTTCCCCGATTATGAAAGATGTTTATCGCAGACTGCGCACTAATATTGAGTTCACCGGACTGGAGAACCGTGCAATCTGTATTACAAGTGTTCTTTCCAGTGAAGGGAAAAGTACGGTTTCCTTTTATCTGGCACAAAGCTTTGCCGCGGATGGGAAATCCGCTCTGCTGATTGATGCGGATATGAGAAATTCCAAATTTACTTCCCTTTACGGCCTGAATCAGAACATGAAAGGTCTGAGCAACTTCCTCTCAGGAAAAGAAAAGCTGGCGGATGTCATTTATGAGACGGACCAGCCAAATCTTTATGTAATGCCTACCGGTGTATTCCCGGTTAATCCGACAGAACTGCTTCACAAAGAGAGGTTTTATAAGATGATTGAAGCGGCGAAGGGAAGCTTTGAGTACGTGATTGTTGACACACCGCCACTGGGTATTGTGGTAGATGCGGCAATTGTAGCAAGGCACTGCGATGGATCCATACTGGTCATCTCTGCAGACAGGATCAGCAGAAAAGCTGCTGTAGATGTTAAGAACCAGTTGAAGAGTGCCAACGAGAACCTCCTCGGAGTTGTTTTAAACGGGGTCGATTCAAAGAGCAAGACCTACGGTTATGGCTATGGCTATGGCTACGGCTACGGTGATAGTGAAATATACGGATCGGCCAGCTCCGGAAAGAGAAAGAAAAAGGAGAAATAGATTAGCAATGGAAAATACCAGAAAAAGGGAGGAACCGACCACAATTGATTTGTTAGAGCTTCTGACGGTTCTTCTGAGAAGATGGAAGATGCTGCTTCTTGGTTTGCTTGTCGGAGCGTTCCTTGCAGGCGGCTATACTTATATGCAGCCGGATCAGTATCAGTCCTCATCACAGCTTTTCATTCTGTCTGAGACCACCAGCATCACATCTCTTGCAGATGTTCAGATTGGCTCGACGCTAAGCACCGATTTTCTGGAGATTGCAATGAGTAAGCCGATCCTCGATACTGTTATCAAAGATATTGAGGAAGAGTGCGATGTGACTCTGACAAGAGAAGACGTGCAGGATATGGTGACCGTGTCAGTGAAAGATGATACGCGGATCCTGATGTTTACGGCTACAAGCACCGATGCTGAATTAGCCTGTGCCGTCAGTAATTCCATTATGAATGCGACTGCATCACAGATTGCAGCAATTATGAAATCGGATCTTCCCACTACTGTGGAAGAAGCAGAAGTGGAGACAATACCGCTGGACAATGGGTTAAGTGAGAATATGGTAAAAGGCGGTCTGGTTGGCCTGATTATCATGATTTTAATTTTTACCATTCCATTCCTGCTCAATGATAAGATTAAATCCAAAGAAGATGTGGAAAAATATCTGGAAGAAGGCGTCCTCACTATCATTCCGATTGATAAGGAATTAAAGCCTGCTAAAAGACATACCCGGAAAGAGGCGGGTGCATGAAAGAGAGGAAGCCAGGGCGGATTATATTTATTCTCTGCCTGATTGTACTGATTGCCGCTGTCCTGGTGGTTGCCGGATATCTCTGGCAACGGGCAAATAGCGGGAAAACAATGTCTGAGGTGCAGGAGACTGCCCGTACAGAATTATCTGAAGCGGAGGAGGAAGAGGAAATCTCCGAGGCGGAACCCGAGGAGGAAACCGTTGATATTCCCGTGGATTTTTCGGAATTACAGGCGGAAAACCCGGATATTTATGCGTGGATTTATATTGCAGATACCAACGTGGACTATCCGATCCTCCACTCTGAAACAGATGATGATTACTATTTGTACCGCGATATGTACGGTGAATCTGATACGGCAGGGAGCATTTATACGCAATACAGCTATAACAGCGGTTGTTTTGAGGATAATGTAACTGTAATTTATGGTCACAATATGCGGAATGATTCGATGTTTGGTCAGTTATCCGAATACCAGGATGAAGAATTCCGCGAAGAACATTCTGTTATTGAGATATATACGCCGGAACACATTTATACTTATCGAATCGTGTTTGCAGTGACTTATGACGACCGCCTTTTGCCTGCCTCGTTTCACTGTGATGAGACAGATGGCTATCAGAATCTTCTGGATTCCATCAGGGATGACAGGACCATACCAAGCTGGATTGAGGATCCTTTTCCGGTGACTACAGAGGATAAACTGATTATTTTGTCTACCTGCAATGGAAACTCCAGCCAGAGATATCTGGTAGGCGCAGTTCTGGAACAGACAGAACCGGAGAGTTCTGATTGAAATGGCGGAGGATGCAGATGAAAAAAAATACTGATACCGGTTCTTGCCGTGATGGTTTTGATCGTTTGTTTGGCTGCTGTTCTGGTTTTCCTGAAAAAGAACACGACTCAGTCCCAGGCGGATGATGAGTTATCTGCTGAGGTCGAAACTCCGAGCCAGGCTATCGACAATACCATAGAATGGAAAGGGAAAACTTATACGCTCAGGACAAACCTTACCAATATCCTTTTCCTTGGCATCGACAGTACCGATCCTATTGAAAATACATACGCGCCCGGCGATGCCGGACAGGCGGACTGTATCATGATTCTGTCTCTGGATGAGGATACAAAGGAGGGAACGATCCTGCAGATCAACCGCAATACGATGACTTCTCTGGATGTCTATGATTATGGCGGGGATTATCTGATTTCTGTAGATGGTCAGCTCTGTCTGCAATATGCGTATGATATTGGTGGTCAGAGCAGCTGTTGGGCCATGAAAAAAACCGTCAGCTCTCTGCTATACGGACTTGATATCGATGGTTATTTTGCGATGGAAGTTGATGCAATTTCTACCATAAATGATGCCCTCGGAGGTATTGACATTACGATGTCAGAGGATTATACTTATATTGATCCAGGTTTTATTGAGGGCGAGACTGTTCATCTGGAGGGAGATCTGGCAGAACGGTTTGTACGTTACCGCGACACGGAAGAGTTTAACAGTGTTGAGGGTCGTATGAAGAGACAGGTGGAATATATCACAGCGATGATTTCTACTCTGCGGCAATCTGAGCATGAGGCTTTGTATGATATCATATCCCCCTGGCTTGGCTCCGATTTAATCACGGATCTGACAGCAGAGGAACTGAATGCCCTGTCTTCTTATACTTATCTCACCGATGAGGTACAATATCTTCCGGGAGAGATGCGGCAGGGTGAAGTGTATGAAGAGTATTATGTCGATGAGGATGCTTTGCAGGATCTTCTGATTGAGCTTTTCTACACGGAAGTTAAATAAATTTGGCAACCATGATTAATACTATATATTTTAAGAAATAAGGAGGAACAGTATTATGAAAATCATGAGAAAAGCAGCGGCAATCTTACTGGCAGGTGTTTTGGTGATGGGAACAGCGGTAACCGCTTTTGCAGATTCACCGTCGACTTCATCCAATAAGGTTGCAACAATCACAGCCACATCGTCTGCGTCAAAAATCACAGCGACGTCGGCCGTGATCAAGAGCACAGGCAGTGCAGCGACGGTTACAGTATCTGATAATGATTCAGCAGTCGCGGCAGAGCTTACTGACGGATCCACGACAGCTTTGGATGAGGCAGGTGTTGACTCGTCAGATAAGGTATTTATGGCGGTAAAGACCGTAACGGTTGATGGTGCTAAGACAGGCGATATCGTTTCTGTGACACTTTCTGTCCCCGGAGCGACCGCAGGGAGCACGGTAACAGTACTCTACTTTGACAGTGAGGAAGGTGTATGGAAAGAGGCAGCTGCCGAAGTCCAGGAAGACGGAACAGTAACTATTGAATACGAATATACAAAAGGCGGTAACGCTATCGCAATCTA
>JAJQAD010000150.1 GCA_021204005.1 Clostridiales bacterium | reverse complement strand
CCGCCATGGAATAACAGCCTTTCAGCGCGCAATGCGTGTAGATGACCTGACTGGTAACGGCCGGTAAAAGCTTCTGTTTATCCCCGCCCAGCCATTTCCACCGCATCTCTTCAAAGGAATCGTGCCGCAACAGGGTACTGCGAATGCCGTTTTTCTGCATGAGATTGTAAAACTTTCCGGCTTTCTCCTCCGCGCCCGGGTAAACGTCGATGCGCACATCCAGCTTCCCCTTTGACTTTTTCAGGGAATTTAAAAGATTTTCATCCGGCATTACCGTCCCGTTTGTGATCAGCTTTCCGTCCCTGATATCGGGACATTCCGTGACAAAATCTACAATTTTATAGACATCCCTGTTCGTCAGAGGTTCGCCGCCCACGATGGAAAAATAATCCACATGACAGAGCGCAAACAGCCGTTTGCAATCATCGATCAGCTCCTCCACGCTGTAGCATTTCTGGGGAATGTAGGGAATCATGTGCAGACATTCCCGGCATTTGAGCGTACAGCTCTGCCCCACCCAGACTTCCACAAACGAGATATCTACCTTTTTTCGCGCATATACAAATAAATACTTTATAAACAGCATCGGATAAAGCAGTTTTTTCTTTCTTTCTGTCCATCGGCTCATAGCATTTTCTCCTTTATCCGCTCAAACGCTTCCGCATACTGTTCCCCCGGAAGCACCGTATATGGATTTTCATCAGAAAGCCCCAGACAATGCTGACAGTAGTCCTTATAGAGCGTCTTGTCCATACATACCGCCAGCCGCGCTCTGGAACGTGCATCGTCCGCCAGCGAATCTGCGCGAACATACTCCCAGGGATTTTCCTCCAGCGAAAAAACTGTTTTCGCGTGGATTCCGCGCGGGCAGGCGGCCAGAAGCCCGTCCGCCAACGTCAAATGCCCTTTCAGGATGCAATCCGCGTAGACAAAACGCGCCGTCTCAAAGTGAAGGTACTGCTGAAACGGTCCCCCCGTTTTCTTCCATTCCCCGTCACCCGGTTCGGAAAGGTCGCGCATGGTACATGAAATATTTTTCTCTGTAAGGTACGCATACAGGCGGTCTGCTTCTTTTGCCGTCGCCTGGTAACGGTCGATTACCACCCGGACTCTCCCACCGCAGCGCCTCAGTTCTTCTGTCACATCATCCCCCGGAAACATCGTTCCGTTGACGCGCACACAGATTTCCCCGGCTTTCGGCTCTTCCGCACAAAAACGAATCAGTTCCCCCAGTTCCTCGCAGAGAAACGGGTTGCCGCCGCCGATCAGAAGATGCTTCACCGAAGCACAGAGGAACACCCGCTCAAGGTCCCGAATGGACTTAGCGACGTCCATCTCCTTCTCCTGTGCATAGGGAACCAGCCGCACACAGTGCTGACAGCACAGGTTACATTTCTTCTGCGGCCAGACCTCCAGAGAGGGAATCACCAGCGGATTTCGCTGATATTCCATCCGCTTTTTTCTGTACAGGCGGCGGTACCGGCCGCTCTTGTCATCTGTTGTCTTTAGCTCTTCTTCTTTTTCAAACATAATCTGATTTATTCTTTCTGTGATATATAATGATGATGCAAAAGCCAGGAAGTCGAAACATGATTCCCTTCCATCTGTCTACATATCAGATGATAGCGAAACTGCTATCAACACACCTATCCATACTGCCACATACGCCGTTCTTCAATTACCTGATCTGCATGTTTTCGCCCAGCTTTCGTCTGTCGATCTGCGTGATTTCCTGACACCCACGCACCGGGGCATTCCCGCACCTGCAGATCCACTCACTTCCGTAAAAAATCCTGGCATGGCCATCTTTTTTTAACAGGAAATCGATCACCGGCTCAAACGATTCCGGATCCAGTTCGTATGCATACACGGTCTTTTTCAGTGTGTAAATATCCCCCGCATGATCCGCAAACGGTTCCGTATCAAAGCGGCATATGCCTCTCTTATCGTCCACCGTCATACCGCTGCCTGCCGCACGCGCCGCGTACAAAAGCTTCTGTCTCTCATCGGAAGAGGCAAAAACCGCCGAAAGATAATCGTTCTGATACATCGTCATCCGTTTTTCCGACGCCTGGATGATCTTCAGATTCTTCTGATCTGTCACATGCCAGAGGCCGGCCGGCCGTTTTTTTATCTCCGTCTTTAATTCTTTCTTTAATGTTTCCAGAATCTCTGTCACAGGCTGCGCCTCTTTGCGTATCTGACGCATCATGTACTCTCTGCTCACCTGCTGCATTGTATCTTCTGTGCTCACCTGCTGTGTCAGATCTTCTCTGCTCATCTGCCACATCAAATCTTCCCTGCTTTGCTCTGACACTCCCAGGAATTTGACCAGAAAGGCATTGATTTCCTTCTCTTTCTGCACAAGCGCAGCACCAGCAAGGGTTCCTCTATCAGTTGCAAAATCTGTTATTGCCTTTTCTCCTGTATACGGCGTACCATCCGCCATTGCTCTCTCTTCCAGCCCGAGGTCTTCAGATTGTCCCGCGTCCACTGCAACCTGAAATAGCATATCGAGGTAGCCCAGGTACGCACATAACACCGCGTGGCTGTCCTCCAGGGCGTCCGTCCGCG
>JAJQAD010000011.1 GCA_021204005.1 Clostridiales bacterium | reverse complement strand
AGCCCGGTCTCAGGTATTTACACGCATTTCCCCGCCTCTGATGAGAATAACTACGGCAAGGGACGGCTGGAGAGTGAATGCGCGCGTCTGGGAGAGATTATGAAAAAACTGACGGAGACAGATATGCTTCTGATGGACGAGTCTTTTTCCAGCACCAGCGGTCTTGAGGCCGGATATATCGCCTCTGAAGTGCTGACGGGCATCGGGGTGATCGGCTGCTGCGGAATCTTTGTGACACATATTCATGACCTGCCGCTGAAGGTGGATGAGTTTAACGCTCACCCCGGCAACAAGAGTAAGATCGATAACCTGGTGGCGCAGATGGAAAACCGGGAGAACGGCGTGCGCAGCTACCGGATTTTACGGACGAAGCCGGACGGTTTAAGCTACGCGCGGGATATCGCAAAACAGTACGGACTGGATCTGGAAGACATACTGAAGGACCGTTGAGGTGAAGGACTGTGAATCGTAATGTACAGAGTGAAATTTTATAGGGATTTACTTGACAAATAAAGGAAAACACAGTATATATATGCTATGCAAAAATCAAAGGACCCGGAGAGAACAGGGGTAGTCAGGAGGACATATTTATGAATAAAACAGAATTGATCGCAGCGATGGTGGAAAAGACAGAGTTTCCCAAACAGGACGTGGAGAAAGCGCTGGCAGCATTTACAGCTACAGTTACCGATGCGTTGCAGAATGGTGACAGAGTTCAGCTGGTTGGTTTTGGTACCTTCGAGACCGTAGATCGTCCGGAGAGAACCGGCAAGAATCCCCGCACAGGCGAGGCGATGACGATTGCGGCGAGCAAAGCTCCGAAGTTCAAAGCGGGCAAAGCGTTAAAGGATGCGGTGAACGCATAGTCAAAGAGGAATGAGTGGGAAGCTGTTTCCGTTTCGGGGACAGCTTTTTCTTTTCGTTTTCATGAGAGGAGAGCAGTGAGATGAGATTAGATAAATTTCTGAAAGTGTCCAGGCTGATCAAGCGGCGCACGGTGGCGAATGAGGCCTGTGATGCCGGGCGTGTGACGGTGAACGGGAAGCAGGCGAAAGCATCGCTGAACGTGAAGGTCGGAGATGTGATCGAGATTGCATTCGGCAATAAATCAGTAAGGGTGGAAGTGCTTCAGATTGCGGATACCTCCCGCAAGGAAGAGGCGAAGGAGATGTTCCGGTACCTGTAATAGCAACATAATATAGACATAAAGATAACTCTCCCTCATATATATTATATGAGGGAGGGATTTTTATGGAAGAGAGACAGGCACCGGCTGGCCAGCAGCACAAGATTATTTTGTCGAACAGGAGTCACTGTTCACTGAACGGTGTTACGGATATCCTGTCGTTTGACGTGAATGAGATTCTTCTGGAAACCCGGATGGGGATGCTGATGGTCCGGGGAAAAGATCTGCACGTGAACCGGCTGACGCTGGAAAAAGGGGAAGTGGATTTGTCCGGAGAGATTGACTTGCTGCAGTATTCTGATATGAAAAAGGGGAGCGGACAGGGAGAATCCTTCCTTCACCGCCTGTTCCGGTAATGCTTTACGGGGAGATTATAAAGCAGGCACAGCTTTTCGGGCAGGCGGTTGGTATCGGCGCAGTATTGCTGCTGCTGTATGATTTACTCCGCATCTGGCGCCGCATTGTGCGCCACAGGATTGTCGGGATGGCCGTGGAAGATCTGCTGTTCTGGCTGTTTTGCGCACTCTGGCTTTTTGGGTTTATGTACCGGCAGAATGACGGCGTGATCCGTGGGTTTATCATATTGGGCGCGGCGGCCGGGATGTTTCTGTATTCCATTCTGCTGAGCCGTTGGGTGGTGAAAGCGGGAACCGCGTTGCTCGGCGGTTTTTTCCGGATTGCGGGCCGGGTCCTGCGTGTGGCAACCGCACCGCTGCGGAAACTGGGCGGATTTTGTAAAAGCAGGATGCGGCAGGCTGGTTACCGGGGGAAAAGGTATGCGCGCCGGATGAAAAAAAGAGCGGCCCGGGCGGGCAGAGCGGTAAGGATCGGCATAAAAAAGCTTTGAACTGTAAAAAGGGGATTGAAAAATCACGGCAATCCGTTTACAATAAAACATAAGAGTTTTCACAGCGGTTTCAGATAACAGGAGAGGGAAATGCGAAGTAGAAGAAAAAAGAAACGGCGGGCGAACACAGGACGGATCTGTATTTCCTGCATGGTTCTGGTACTGACACTGATTTTGTCGGTTCAGATTGTGCGTCTTTATCACAAGGATCAGTCTCTTCAGGCGCAGCAGGAGGAGCTTGAGGCGCAGAAGACCGAGGAAGAGCAGCGGGCGGCAGATCTTGAGGAAGAGGAAGAGTATGTAGGCACAGACGAGTATGTGGAGGATGTGGCCAGAAGCAAGCTCGGCATGGTCTACGAGGATGAGATTTTATTTAAAGAAGAATAGAAGTTTTGCGGATGGAATGTCCTGATGGAGGAATCTCAGATAAGAGGTTCCTTTTTTTCATTGACGAAAGGTAAAAAATGATTTCTCTCTCCTCATAATTGCGGGGAACTACGAGTAAATGCAATGAATTATGAATGAGGATGTTAAAAAACATGAGCCTCATCAATTCGATTCGAAAGG
>JAJQAD010000046.1 GCA_021204005.1 Clostridiales bacterium | reverse complement strand
ACTAAAATCCACTATTGAATGCAAAAGTAGAATTTACTTTTTCATTTTTCGTTAAGGTATTGTCCGGGTGCGATTACTTGCAACATATCGAGATGTGTGATATGATTCGTTGGTATAAATTGTTACAGAAGTTTTACAAATATACCTGCGCTAACATGGCACGATAGAAATATTGCGATGGTGCCTGCATTAGTATGGGACCAGTAAAAATTTTACAAAAAATGTCTGCATCTCTGCAGGCATGACAGAGGTTTTTGTTTTACATGAATGAGAAGAAAAAACGCGGATGGTTAAAGCATGTGGATTTCATGATCGTCGATCTGATCTGCATTGAGCTGGCCTATTTTCTGGCGTATCATTTTCGCCAGCCGGGTATGTATCTATACAGAGGCGTGTCCTTGTATACGCATTTTAATGCCGTGCTGCTTGTGATTGATATCTGCTATGTGCTGCTTTGCCCGGTTTACAAAAATATAATCAAAAGAAGTGCCGTGAGGGAAATCCAGTCTGTTCTGTTTCACAACGTGGTGATGTGGATGATCGCGATTACCTACCTGTATATGATTCAGCAGGCATTCTGGTTTTCGCGTCTCCTGATGGGTTTGAGTATCTTCCTGAGCGTGATTTTTATGGTGGTCGGCCGGATTTGCTGGAAAGCTGTGGTGAGGACGGTTCTGAAAAAAGGAAAATACCAGGCCAATATCCTGCTGGTTTCCAACAAGGATTATTCCGCAAAGATGCTGCGGCGGTTCCGGGAGCGCATGTACAACGGCTTCAATCTGAAAGGTCTGGCGATTGTGGACGCGGAGATGGTCGGGGATAAGGTCGACAGGATCCCGGTGGTGTGCAACAGCGGGAACATCCTAAGCTACGTCAAGCAGGAAGCCATCGATGAGGTGATGATCAGTATTCCGGGGAACACGGAGAGAAACCGTGAACTGGTATACAGCCTGCTGAATATGGGCGTTGTTGTGCATCTGGCTGTAGATTACGCAGAGGAAGAATTTCCCAATGCCGTGGTGGAGCGGATCGGCGGCTTTACCTTTCTCACGACCAGCATCAACTCCAGCGGAAGTCTGCGCCTGCTGGTCAAGCGGCTGATTGATATCGCGGCGGGGCTGATCGGCTGCGCTATCACAGGTGTGCTGTTCCTTTTCGTAGCGCCGATGATTTACCGTGCTTCGCCCGGTCCCATTTTTTACCATCAGGAGAGAGTGGGGAAGAACGGAAGACGCTTCACGCTGTATAAGTTCCGCTCCATGTATACGGACGCGGACGAGCGCAGGAAGGAATTGATGAAAAAAAATAAGATGCAGGGGGAGATTTTTAAAGTAAAGAATGATCCCCGCATTATCAGGAGCGATAAGGGACTGATCAAAGACGTCGGCGATTTTATCCGCAGGACAAGCATCGATGAGTTCCCGCAGTTCTATAATATCCTGCGCGGGGATATGAGTCTGGTCGGCACCAGACCGCCAATGACGGATGAATTTGAAAATTATGATATGCACCACAAAATCCGCCTCAGCATGAAGCCCGGACTGACAGGGCTCTGGCAGGTCAGCGGGCGCAACCAGATCACGGACTTTGAGGAGATCGTGCGGCTGGATACGGAGTATATCGAGAACTGGAGCCTGCGGCTGGATATGAAGATTATTTTCAAGACATTTAAGGTCGTGATACAGCGGCAGGGTGCGGAGTGACTGCGGCGGTGAGGTGTGATTTGGCGAGGAAAGCAGAGAATAGTCCCGGAAACAGTAAAAAAGAGCGTGTGCCGGATGTGAAAATTATCGTTGCGGCGCATAAATTATATGAGATGCCGGCTGACAGCATTTATCTGCCGGTTCATGTGGGAAGTGCGCTGGGGCGTTCCCGGGGGCGTCAGTCGGATGAGGCGGGGGAATTATCCCTGCCCTGTCACGCGGGAGGAGTGGAAACAAATGATCTTCCCTACCAGCCGGATGACGAGGGGGAAAATATCTCCCTGAAAAACCCAGGCTACTGTGAACTTACGGGTCTGTACTGGGCCTGGAAAAACCTGGACTGCGATTATCTTGGCCTGGCGCATTACCGCAGACATTTTACAGTGCGCAGCAGGGCATACCGGCGGAACCATGCGCCGATGGATTGCGTGCTGACCGGGGCAGAGCTGGAAAATCTTCTGCCGCAGGCGCAGATCATTGTTCCGAAAAAGCGGCGCTATTATATTGAGACATTGTACTCCCATTACGCCCACACCCACTATGCGGAGCATCTGGATGTGACGAGGGAGATCATCGCGGAGAAATATCCGGAAACCCTGGGGGCTTTTGGTAACGTGATGAAGCAGACCTGGGGTTACATGTTCAATATGTACATTATGGAAAAGACACTGTCGGACGCCTATTGTGAATGGCTTTTCGACATCCTGTTCGAGCTCGAGCGCAGGGTGGGAGGCCGGGACTATTCCGCCTACCAGGGCAGATTTTACGGGAGAGTGAGTGAGATTCTGTTCAACGTCTGGCTGAGAACGGTGCATGAGAGGATCCTGGAAGTTGGGTATCTGCCGATGGAAAAAGAGGACTGGGGGCGAAAAGTCCGGTCTTTTCTGGCGGCAAAGGTGTGCCACAG
>JAJQAD010000237.1:13757-14436 GCA_021204005.1 Clostridiales bacterium | reverse complement strand
AGACTTTATGCGGTCTGCGATAGGTTTTTTCTCTATTTAACTGTCAAACCCCCGGTGCGCTCATCTCATCGCGTCACTTCCCCTTGAAGCATATGCCTCTCACAGCCGGCTGTTCAGTTGTCAAGGTTCATCTTTCTTGTGAACCTATCTTACTGAAAAAAACGGCTTTCTCCCGTATATCCAAAACGTTGGAAAAGGAAAAGCAAATCAGATATTTCCATTCTTATGGAATTCGTGTTATAATTTCATTCATCCATGTTGTATAGAAAGGATCATCGAAAATGTATGCAAAACTGACTACACAGGAACGTTTAAAAGATTTGCGTGTGATAGATAAGCACTTGACACTTGAACAGCTGGCAGAACAGACCGGCCTGTCACGCTCTGCCCTTGGTAATTATGAATCCAATGATTTTAAAGACATCAGCCCGTATGCCCTTGCGACGCTCGCACAGTTTTACGGTGTAACAACAGACTACCTGCTGGGTCTGACAGAAAATAAGCACGCTCCAAATGCAGACATTCAGTCACTGCACCTGAATGACGATATGGTTGAATTATTAAGCAGCGGCCGGATCAACAACCGCCTGCTCTGTGAACTTGTTCTCCACCCTGATTTTCTTCAGCTACTGACTGATATTGAAATCTGTGTTGACAGGATTGCAGATATGCGTATTAA
>JAJQAD010000237.1:0-13747 GCA_021204005.1 Clostridiales bacterium | reverse complement strand
GTATTAATGACCTGAATCAGGTTTTGGAACTGACACGGCAAAGCGTCATTGAAAAATACTCTCCCGATGAAAATGACCTGCACACCAGAACTCTCCAACTGGCTCAAATCAGTGAAGATATCTTTTACAGCCATGTTATCCATAAAGACCTTGATGCGATTGTAAAAGATATTCGTACCGCCCATCAACAGGATCACACAACCGCTGATGCTGATACGCAAGCTTCCGCAACCGTGGAAGAAGTACAGGAAATGTTGGATAAAGCCACCCAGTATCAGGGAACCCTCAACCAAAAGCGTGCTTACCTGATCTGCGAAATGCTACACGTAGACTATGATAAGCTTCCGCAGGATGAGCAGGAAGCACTGTCACGGATCAGCCGTAAGTCTCCTCTCATGACCAGTGCCATCAGCCAGCGCGGGAAATCCGCCAGCTTTCCAAAACAAAGCTCAGGAAAAAAGAACAGAAAAAAATAGGGCAGACAACATCATCTCTGTCATCTGCCCTACATTGGAAATTAATATTGTTTTGGTCAGCTGCTTCAAATCATCTTGAAATATTTCAGTGCTTCAGTAATCGCCCGCTCCTTCTCCGGCGGACACTGCGGCTGTCTTGCATTCTCGGATTTCGGCTTATTGTAGCATTCCCGCTCGATAATTCCATACTTCTGCTTGATCTGTGCAATGTACAGAGAGGACACCGACAATCCGGTATGCTCTTTCACATAATCCTTGATCTGACCATAAGTAGCACCTTTCTGAAATCCGGACATATCCATATCCTCCAGAGAGAACTCCACCCTCACTTTCTTAGAGTTGATTTCTCCCTTGGAAAGTTGAACAACCGTCTCGCAATGTACAGTACCGGGGAATAAATCAATACAGCAAACCCGCTCCACCCGGTATCCGCCTTCCTGCAGCGTCACAAGATCCCGCTGCAGACTCGTCGGTTTGCAGGAAATGTAAATCATCTTCTCCACACCGTAACGGACGATTTTATCCAGCGCTTTCGGATGTACCCCGTCACGCGGCGGATCCAGAACGATAAAATCCGGTTTTTCCGCAATCTCATCCAGCGCTTTTAAAACATCCCCGGCAATAAATTCACAGTTGGAAAGGCCATTTTCCGCGGCATTCTGACGCGCAGCCTCCACAGCTTCCTTCACAATCTCCACGCCGACCACCTTTCCGGCTACGGGTGCGAGCATCTGCGCAATCGTTCCGGTTCCGCTGTATAGATCAAAGACCGTCTTTCCATCCAGGCTGTCGCCATCCGCTGCCAGGGAATCCCGGATAAAACCGCGCGCCGTCTCGTAGAGTACCTCCGCACCCAGAGAGTTCGTCTGAAAAAAGGAAAACGGCGTGATGCGGAATTTTAAGCCCAGCAATTCCTCGTAGAAGAAGTCCTGTCCGCATAAAATTTCTGTTCCCTCATTTTTGACCGCATCCGCAGCGCTGTCGTTTTTCGTGTGAAGGATTCCCACAATGGTTCCCTCAAGGTTCAGCGACAGAAGCGCCTGCTGCCAGCCGACCAGCAGTTCTTTTTCTTTCTCTGCGGCAAGCGCGGTCACCTCAGCGACATTTTTCCCTGTCTCGTTAAAGGGAACCTCCCCTTTTTCGTTCCCCTGTGATTCTAAGGTTACCATGGTCGCCACACTCTGCGTCGTCGTAATCAGATCCACCAGAATCTCACCTGTCTTCACTGCCTTCCTCACCAGAAGATGGCGCAGATATCCCTCATGGCGCATCCGATGATAAAACGGCGTCTCTTTTTCCCGGAAATAAGCTTCTGTGGCTGCAAGTATTCTTCGATAATCCTCATCAACAATTCTACACTGATCCACCGTCACGATATCATAAAAACCGCCCCGTTTATGCATTCCGACCGTCAGCGGTCCATCCTTATATGCGTCGCCGAAGGTGAACTCCATCTTATTGCGGTAACCAAACTGGCGCGGACTTCGCCTGATTCCCTCAAAGACTGCAGAGACATCCGGCACCACCTCTTCCAGCAATCCCAATACCTGTGCAGACTTTAATTTCAATTGCTCCCCATAGGGCAGCGTCTGGTAATTGCACCCACCGCAAAAATCGGAATGCACACAATTGGAGCACTCCTGCTCCAATGGAGATTTTTCCAGTACTTCCAGGAGCTGTCCTTCTGCTTTCCCTTTCCGCTTTTTTCTGACTGCAAAACAGACACGCTGTCCGGGTATTGTGTTTTTCACGGTCGCCCGGTCCGTTTCCACCGGAGCATCCTCCACCCGGACGCGTACTCCACTTTCATCCTCCGTCATCAGATGGCAGGCGGAAGCCACACCCTTATTTGGAAATTTTACGCTTTCAATGATTCCTTCGTAAATCTGTCCCTTTTTCATAGTTATCTCCCGTTCCGGGCCTGTGAAAGCCGGATTCAACTTTTTTCCGCAAATTCCATAATATCGTAGTTTACATCACGATCCATTTCGCCGTTCACTGAATGCACGATTACATTCTTTCCGAAAAGAAAACAGCCCTCCGCATTTTTATCTGCAAGGGCTGCCTTATCTTCTACGGTCATAGTCTGTCAAATGCTACTCGTCGTATTCATCCTCGTCGTCATCAAAGAAGTCGTCTTCGAACTCATCGTCAAACTCATCCTCAAAGTCATCCATATAATCCGGGGCGAAGAACTTATAGATCAGATACACCGCAAGGACAATCGCCGCGATTACACCCACAATTGCAAGAATCCAAAGGATCTTGCTCCGCTTGCTCATCTCATTCCTCTTCTCCAGAAGGTTGGATATCTTTAATGCGTTAGCCAAATCTTCTACTTTACTCATAGTGTTATTCTCCTTTCAAAATTCTGCAAATCCCGCTCAACCCGCCGATAAGTTGATACATATTTATCACGAACATCACCGTGCCAACTCGATCGCTCCGCTCTCGAGTTGTCCGGGCTTCGCCCTATATCAGATTCCGGAAATGCAGCCCCTTACATGCAAGCATGACGTGTCTGCCTTTCCGGAATCTGCTGCACGGCTCATTGCTTGCGCTCATTCTATCATAGTTTACGCAGTTTTGCAAACGATGCAAACATTTTTTTTATACCATATTGATCAAAATCAACCGACACCTCAAAATCCCGTCCTCCGGACACGATTTTCGTCACGGTTCCCTCGCCAAATTTCATATGTCTGACCCGGTCTCCCTCACCATAATCCAGCGAGGTAAGCTTCTGCGCGCTGCCAAACTGCCGGGATACCGATGCGCTGTAAGGATTCTTTTTTCCGCGCAGAGGAGTTCCCTCACTGGTTCTGCCGCCCGCGTGCGCTGCCGATCCACTTCCATCGTGCATTTTCCTGTTACCTTCATCCTGTATTCCCCGATAAACCTTCGATGGGAACTCTGCACCCACATCCAGTCGCTTCGGCTCCCTGCGCCCGGTCCGCACATCGCCCTCCAGCAGTTCCATCGGAATTTCCTTTACAAAACGGGATACTTTATTATACTGCGTTTCGCCGCGTGTCATGCGCATGCGCGCCCCGGTAATCATCAGATGCTCTTTCGCCCGCGTGATTCCCACATAACAGATACGCCGCTCCTCCTCGATATCCATGGGATCCTCCGATGTGATCGACATAAAACTCGGGAAAAGTCCGTCCTCCAGGCCGGAGAGATAAACATTCGGAAACTCCAGTCCCTTGGCACTATGTAATGTCATCAGCGCCACATAATCGCTGCCGTCCTCCAGATTGTCGATATCTGCCACCAGCGCCACTTCTTCCAGGAAACCGGAAAGCGTCGGCGTCTCATCCGACTCCTCGTAAGAGACGACCTTGCTGATCAGCTCGTCAATGTTTTCAATCCGTGCCCGGGCCTCGTCAGTATCCTCCGCTTCCAGGTCAGCTACATATCCGGTATCCTCGATCATCTCCTCCACCAGTGTTTCCAGGCTCACATAGGGAAGCTTGCTTCGCAGCGTCTGGATAAATGTGACAAAGGGACGCACTTTGGAGGCCGCCGCGTTTTTGATGGTCGGGATATCCTCCACTTGCTTCAGCGCCTCATAAAAGCTCAGTTCATTCTGATCTGCAAACTCCTGCACCCGGTTGATCGTTGTGGCGCCGATTCCGCGTTTCGGCACGTTGATGATACGCTTTACCGCCAGGTCGTCGCTGGCGTTATCTATTGTTTTTAAATAAGCCAGAATATCCTTGATTTCCTTGCGCGAATAGAAATTCACCCCGCCGAAAATCTTATACGGAATATTCTCATTGATCAGCCGTTCCTCCAGCAGACGGGACTGGGCGTTGGTCCGGTATAAAATCGCACAGTCGCCGTAGGAATAACCTCCCCGCCGCACCATCGACTGGATGCTATAGGCGATCACCTGTGCCTCCTCATAAGCGGTGTCCAGCTGTCGGAACATGATTTTCGCTCCGCCTTCCTGCCGCGTCCACAGGGCTTTCTCCTTCCGCCCCCGGTTGTTTTTGATCACCGCGTTGGCCGCGTCCAGAATATTCTGGGTGGAACGGTAGTTTTCCTCCAGCTTGATCACCGTCGCGTCCGGAAAATATTTTTCAAAGTGTAAAATGTTGTTGATGTTCGCGCCGCGGAATTTATAGATGGACTGATCGTCGTCGCCCACCACGCAGAGATTCTGATACTTCCCCGCCAGCAGCCGGATCAGATGAAACTGAGCCGTGTTTGTGTCCTGGTACTCGTCCACCATGATGTAGCGGAACCTCTCCTGATAATACGCCAGCACCTCGCTGCTGCTCTTGAGCAGTTCCACGCACTTCATGATCAGATCATCAAAATCCAAGGCGTTATTGCTCTTTAACACCTGCTGATACTCCCGGTAAACCTGCGCCTGCCGTTTCAATTTGATATCCGAACCCGCCTGCAGAGCAAATTCCTCCGGCGAGACCAGTTCATCCTTCGCGGAGGAAATCACGTTTAAGAACATTTTTTCCTTATATAACTTGGTGTCGATCTGCAGCCGCCTGCAGACATCCTTCATCACTGTCTTCTGATCATCCGCATCATAGATGGTAAAATTGTTGGAAAACCCCAGCTGATCAATATGGCGGCGCAAAATGCGGACACAGGCAGAGTGAAACGTGCTGACCCAGATGCTTTCAGAACCGAACCCCACCAGGTCGTCAATCCGCTCGCGCATCTCGCCGGCCGCCTTGTTCGTAAACGTGATCGCCATGATGTTGTAGGGATTGACTCCCTTTTCCTCAATCAGATAAGCAGCGCGGTGCGTCAGCACGCGGGTCTTCCCCGAACCGGCTCCCGCCAGAATCAGCACCGGTCCCTCTGTCTGATAGACTGCCGCCCGCTGCTGCTCATTCAGTGTATCGTATTTATTCAAAGCATCCTCCTGTTTCTCTCAAAATAAAGTGTCGATCTGCGACAGGTCTGCCCTGTGGGTACATCCTCACGGAGTGTCACTTGAACCCCCTGCCTTATCCAGACAATTCGATCATCTATAAAAAATCCAGTCTGTCAGTCGATCTCCTTCATACACCAGCTTCAGCGAAAAAAACTCTTTATCACCATTTAGACGGTTTAAAAACAGCCGGTCTCCCTCCCAGAGATTCAGGTCGCAGACTTTCTCTTTCGGCACCCACTCCAGAACGCCCTCGTCACAGTCGCGGAGTTCCATCTTTGTCCTGCCGGCGGCTGCTCCTTTTCCATGCGTACTTTTTCCCGCGGACGGCAGATTCTGTTTTATTTCTGATTCCTCTGCATCACTGTTCATCACGGACCCCGCCCCCGGCAATTCCGCCGTAAACAGATGCATATATTCCGTCTCCCACTCATCGGAGACAAAGGTAACAATTCCGCGGAAATCGTATTCCGTCAGAGTCAGCCCGGTCTCCTCGTAGACTTCTCTCAGCATACACTCCTCCGGGCTCTCACCATCCTCAAACTTTCCGCCCACGCCCAGCCATTTGTCGTGGCTCTGATCATGTTCTTTTTTCGTGCGGTGGAGCATCAGATACGCTCCATCCTGCTCAATATAACACAGTGTTGTCAGCCGCATGTAATATTCCCTTTTTCTGTTCCGAATCATCTGTTTCTATGGATTCCAACAAATCACAACCATCGCGCCGCGCTTAAAACATCCCATGAAACAGCGCGTCAAACTCCCGGTCAAATTCGTCTGCTGCGGAACTATTCTGCCCGGATGCTTCCCCCGGCATTCCGTCAGAAATCTGTTCGTCCGGACTGCCATCCTTCACATCCGCCTCATCCTCATGCAGTGTCTCCAATTCATCCATCCAGATCCGTGCACAGGCGTCGGACGGCATCCGCAGATCTCCCCGCGGGGATACAGCCACCGTGCCAACCTTCGGTCCGTCCGGCAGACAGGAACGCTTAAACTGCTGGCTGAAAAATCTCCGGTAAAAAGTCCTCAGCCACTTTTCAATCGTCTCATCCGCATAGATTCCGGCAAACGCATATTTTGCCAGGCGATAAATTTTTTTCGGCGTGCATCCGAACCGGAGCACATAATACAGGAAAAAGTCGTGGAGTTCATAAGGTCCGACAATGTCCTCCGTCTTCTGGGATATTTTCCCGTCCTCCGGCGGCAGCAGCTCCGGGCTCACCGGCGTATCCAGCACATCCAGAAGTACCCGCGTAAGCTCATCATTTTCACAGGTATCCGCATAATACCGCACCAGGTGCCGCACCAGCGTCTTCGGCACGGAGGCGTTGACGCCGTACATGGACATGTGATCCCCGTTGTAGGTCGCCCAGCCCAGCGCCAGCTCCGACATGTCGCCGGTTCCGATGACCATGCCGCCCAGCTTATTCGCGATATCCATCAGAATCTGCGTGCGTTCCCTGGCCTGTCCGTTTTCATAGGTCACATCGTGAACACTCTCATCCTGTTCAATATCCCGGAAATGAATCCGCACCGCCTCGGCGATCCGCACCTCTTTTAAGGTCGCATTCAGAGAGCGAATCAGGCTCACTGCATTCTCATAAGTCCGGTCCGTCGTGCCGAAGCCCGGCATCGTAACCGCGATGATTCCACTGTGATCCATCCCCAGCAGATCAAACGCTTTCGCCGTGACCAGAAGCGCCAGTGTGGAATCCAGCCCGCCGGAGATACCGACCACGGCCGCCCGGCAGTTCGTGTGCTCCAGACGTTTTTTCAAGCCCATGGCCTGAATCATGAAAATCTCCTCGCACCGCTTTACCCTGTCCGCCTTTTTCCCCGGCACGAAAGGAGCCGGGTCTACAAAGCGGGTCAGCGGCGTCGTTTTTTCTTTCAGGTTAAACTCTGCCGTGAGATATATCGCATCGGATGCTCCGAACGTGGACATCCGCCGCCTCTCCTCATTCAGCCGCTGCACATCAATCTCCGAAAAAATGCTTTCGTTGACAAAGCGCCGGCTCTCCGCCAGCATCACGCCGTTCTCCGCGATCAGATTGTGCCCGGAATATACCACATCCTGGGTCGACTCTCCATCCCCCGCGCTAGCGTACACATAGCCGCAGATCAGACGAGCCGACTGCCCTCCAACCAGATCTCTGCGATAGATGTCTTTTCCGGTCGTCTCATCGCTGGCGGAAAGATTGACGATCAATGTCGCCCCTGCCAGCGCCATCCCGATACTCGGCGGGTCCGGCGCCCACAGATCTTCACAGATCTCCGCGCCGATGCGAAGCCCCGGCATCTGTCTGCAGGAAAAAAGCATCCGCGTCCCCATGGGAACGATATGGTCGTCGTCCAGACGGACCGGCACCGGCTCTTCCATACCTTTGGTAAAATGGCGCAGCTCATAAAATTCATTGTAAGTGGGAATATGCGTCTTCGGCACCAGCCCCAGGATTGCTCCGCCGCAGATCGCCGCCGCCACATTATACAGCTTGCCGTTGTATTCTAACGGAAGTCCCACAAAGATAATGGCGTCCGTCTTCTCTGAATAAGATGCGATGTCAATCAGAGCCTGCTTCGCCTCCCGCAGCAGAAGCTCCTGGTAAAACAGATCACTGCAGGTATAACCGGTGATACTAAGCTCCGGAAATACCATCACCTGGGCTTCCTCCCCTCCGGCCGCGTCAATCAGCTCACAGATTCTTTCTTTGTTATATTTGGGGTCCGCCACCTTAATCTTCGGGGTAAGCGCAGCGACCCTGATAAACCCGTTTTTCATTTTTGCAAAATCTCCTTCAGTTCTCCCACTGCAAAAGTATATGCCGAATTGCACATATCACATTTTACCTCGATGGATTCTCCCTCTTTTATCAGCTCCCGAAGGTCATCCCTGCCCAGGCTGATCAGCGCCTTTTTCACCCGCTCCTTCGAGCAGTTGCAATAGAAAGATGCCGGGATTTTTTCTGTGATTTCCAGGCCAAAATCCCCCAGAATATATTCCAGAAGCGTCTCCGGCGTATGCCCCTGCTCCAGCAGATCTGTCACAGAGGAAATCTGCCCGATTTTCTGCTCCAGCGCATCAATGACCGCGTCGTCGGTAAACGGCATCAGCTGAATGATAAAACCGCCGGCCTGCTTTACCGTGTTGTCCCGGTTCATCAGAATACCCAGACCTACAGAGGACGGAATCTGCTCTGATGTGGCAAAATAGTACGTCAGATCCTCCGCAATCTCACCGGTCTGCAGAGCAATCTGCCCCACATAAGGCTCCTTTAAACCCATATCTTTGATGACACTCATCCGACCGGCGCCCACCGCGCCGCCCACGTCCAGCTTGCCGTTCTTCGGCGGCAGAATTACATCCGGAACCATCGGATACCCCTTGATATGTCCGTGGGAATCCGCCGTCACCGTCATCCCTCGCAGCGGACCGCCGCTCCGGATCTGAATCGTGAGCAGATCCTCCTCCCCTTTCATCATAACGCCCATCATCACCGCGCCGCTGAGCAGCCTGCCCAGAGCCGCCGTAACCACCGGGCTTGTATTGTGCCGCTGCCGCGCTTCCTCCGCAATCTCCCGGGAAGTGACAGCAAAGGCGCGGATAGCGCTGTCCGCCGCCGTCGCCCTGACAATATAATCTTTACTCATTTTATTCTCCTCACATCATCCGATGAAATATTTTCTGCCACAAAATACACGCGCTCGCACTCCGGCTCCGGCACCTCCCGGCTGCCCTCGCCGTAAACCGCCAGCAAGCTCAAGCCGGTCTCCTCAAGCAGCCGCTTGACACATTCCACCTCATAAGCCTTCTGATAGTGGACTTCCTCATAGCGCCGGTAAAGACCGTTTTCCGCCTCTTTGAATATATTGATCACATACTCGTTGATCGCGCTTTCCTCATCAAAATAATTTTCCCAGGTAAAGCATTCCCGTTCCCGGTTTTCACAGATATCGGTCTCGCCCAGAATTTCCCGGTACTTATATACGGTATTCATATCAAAAATGAAAATCCCCTGCGGATCCAGGTAGCGGCGGACCAGCGAAAAAACCTGCCGCAGCTCTTCCTCTTCCAGAATATAGTTCAGAGAATCGCACAGGCAGACCGCCGCGCGCACCGTGCCGAAAAGCTCCAGTTCGCGCATATCCTGCTGAATATAGAAGATTTCGCGCTGTTTGCCGGAATCTGATTTATCGTCATCTGAAAGTGCAATATCTTCATAACTCCGGGCGATCGCAAGCATTTCGGCCGAGACATCCACACCGATCATGTCATAGCCGCGATCCGCCAGCAGGCGCGTCATCACGCCTGTTCCGCAACCCAGATCCAGCACAAGCCCGTCTGTCACGCCGTGCTCTACAAGAATGCCGCAGATATAGTCACACCATTCCCCGTAGGGAACGTTATCCATGAAGGTATCATAAACCTCCGCAAAGCCACTGTAAATATCCATCCTCACACCCCGAATCACCTGTTCCGACCCTGCGTCTTTGGTCCGCAATCGTACTGCAATAAGCCGATGACATTGCATCTGTCATGAAACTTCGGCCATCCTATGAAAATAGTCGTTTGAAGAACTCCAGAATCTTCGCAAAAAATCCGCTGGCTTTCGTCGCAATCTCATCCGTATCAATGGAACTCAGATCAAATCCCATATCTTTCAGCTTATCATAGACACTCTGCGCCTGTTTCGCGATATTATCCCAGTCCAGATCCATACCCTGCAGCTTTTTCAGCAGCGAAATCAGCTGGTCAATCTCATCCTGGGTCAGAGAAACCTCAAACTGCTCTGCAGCAGACTCAATCTCATCCTGCAGTTCTTCATCGGTCATATCCTCACTGTCGGCAAGCTGCTCCTTTAAGTAGGCGACCATCCCCTCAACCTCGTCTGAGCTTCCTGTAGACTCCTCGATGGCTCCGGTGACTACAATTTCCTCGACAGCTCCGTCAATGACATCCTCATCAATCTCCTCGCCGGTCATCACGGAATAAGCCTCAATGGCTCCGATCAGAGCCGCCGTGCCGGAGATGGAAAAAGGTCCTGCAACGATCACATCCGCGTCTTCCACACCGGCGGTAGCCAGCGCGTTCTCATACATCCCTGATGTGCAGTAAGAAATATTCTTTGTCGTCACCGAAATCCCGCTGCCCGACTCAGCCTCCATCACCACCACGGAAGAAAGCGCGCGCGTGCCGATGGTTGAGGAGTCAATATAGGAATCCAGATATTCATGCTCCTGGTCATTCGTGACTGTGACAACATCATAATTTTCCAGATCATCCTCTGTCAGTCCGAACAGGGAGAGAACTGTCGCCCTCTCATCAGAAGAAAGATCTGCCCCCAGCGCAATATAAGGTTTGTCGTCCTCATCTACCGTCACTTCTCCCTCTATCTCAGATGTCTCTGATTCATTCGCATATGCGCTCAGGCAAAATCCCATACCCAGAGTTCCGGCCAAAATCCAGGCCGCTGCTTTTTTTAAAAACACTTTCCTCATACCAATAGAATCCTCCTTCTGATTCACTGTTTACAAATGCCGGTACAGCGATTCGAAAATAGCCGTACTAGCGGAAGTCCGCAATCTTAAGTTTCATCCTCGGGGTTGCATAATAATAGTCCATCTCAGGATAATAGATGAAATCCAGAGATGCATGGTGAACACATTTTCCACTCATCGTATCCTGTGCTACTACCATATCATATTTTTCCTCTAATGATAACCTCAAATTCTCCGGATCACCGAAATACACCGCATCCCGCACCGTACCCTGCCCGCTTCTCAGCCGCAGCTGGATCACCCGGCCTTCTTTTCCGCAGACCCTTACCTGCAATATTTCCAGGTTGCGGTCGGCAAATACCGGTTTCTCGTTTCCCTTCCCGAAGGGTTCCAGCAATTCCAGCTCGCGAACCAGTCCCTCATGAAGATAATCGATGGGCATCGGAACATCGATGACCACTTTCGGCTGCAAATCTTCCTCCGTCAGAGAAGTCTGCTCGTTCAGCATCCGCCGCATCCGGTCAATATCCTCTTCCCGGAGGGAAAATCCGGCTGCCATGGGATGTCCGCCGAATTTGGTAAACACTTCCCTGCAGCGGCACATTTCCTCGTACATGGAATATGCCTCCACAGACCGGCCGGAACCTTTGCATCCATCCTTTCCTCTGGTCACCACAAAGGCAGGTCGGCCGTAGGATTCCCGGATTCTGCCGGCCACAATACCCGCAAGGCTCTCATGACAGTCCGGCAAAAAAACCACAATTACTTTGTCTCTGTCATATCCTTTCTCCTCTATAATCTGCGCCGCCTGCAGCGCCGCATGTTCTGTCATACTTTTCCTGTTTTCATTGAGTTCGATAATCTCCTGCGCCAGGACAGCAGCTTTTTTCTCGTCCTCACAGAGCAGGAGCTCCAGGGAGAGCTGCGCCGTCTCCAACCGTCCGGTGGCATTGATGCACGGTCCCAGGACAAAGCCGATATGATAGCACTTCAGAGCTGCCGGTTCCAGATTGCGCTGCAGCATCAGCGCACGCATGCCTTTATTCCGTGTCCGGCCAAGCCGCTCCAGACCGATTTTCACCAGAATGCGGTTCTCGCCCTGCAGGTCCATCACATCTGTCACGGTGGCAAAACCGGCATTTTCCAGGAAATCATCTGCTTCTCTGACGGGAATCCCCGCCCGCTCATAGAGCACCTGCACCAGCTTAAACGCCACAGCCGCGCCGCACAGCCCCGGAAACGGGTAAGCACAGTCCGCCTGCTTAGGATTAACAATGGCGTCCGCTTCGGGAAGCACCTCCCTGCGCACGCCGTCTCTCTCTTCAAAAGGAATCTCATGGTGATCGGTCACAATCACAGTCATACCCAGTTCCTTCGCTCTGTATATCTGATCTGACGCAGCAATCCCGTTGTCACAGGTCAGAATCGTATCAATCCCGTCCTCCCAGGCCTGCGTCACAAGATGTTCATTCAGCCCGTAACCATCCCGCATGCGGTCGGGAATCACAGCATCTATGCGGGATACTTTCACATGCTCCCGGCATCCCACTCTTTCCGGGCAATCCGATGCCATAGCTGCCGCAGGCTCTACACTGCTGCGCTCATGTCTTTTAGTATCATCCGCCGCCCCATTCATGCACAATGCGCCGGGAACTCCTGACACTGCCGCCTCCACTCTCCGCAGGGCTTTCAATAATATGTAGGTGGACTGTATGCCGTCGGCATCGTAATCACCCAGGATCCGGATCCGCCTGCCCGCACGGATTTTCTCACACAAAATCTCCGCCGCCCGGTCCGCATCCTTCAACAGATGCGGGTCATGCAGATCCTTCCTGGTCCCGTGCAGATACCGGTCCATCTCGGCAAGTTCTGTCATACCCCGGTTGCGCATGATCCGCGCAATCACCGGGTCAACGCCGAAATGCGCGCCGATCGCATTGAAATCCGCGCGCTTCGCGGCAATTACCCACTTTTTTTTCATTATATTTGTCCCCTTAGTATCACAATTCGCAGTTATTCACAGTCCGCGGGAACGGTATCACATCCCGGATGTTCCCCATCCCGGTCAGGTACATCACACACCGCTCGAATCCAAGCCCGAACCCGGCATGGCGGGCGGAACCGTATTTTCTCAGATCAAGGTAAAACTGATAGTCGTCCTCATTCAGCCCCAGTTCCCGCATCCGCGCCGACAACTTCTCATAATCGTCCTCGCGCTGGCTGCCGCCGATGATCTCACCGATACCCGGAACCAGACAATCCATGGCGGCCACGGTCTTTCCATCGTCGTTCTGCTTCATATAGAAAGCCTTAATCTCCTTCGGATAATCCGTCACAAAGACCGGACGCTTAAATACTTCCTCCGTGAGGAAGCGCTCGTGCTCTGTCTGCAGATCTGCGCCCCAGGAAACCTTATACTCAAAGCGGTCATTGTGCTGCGCCAGAATATCCACCGCCTCCGTGTAGGTCACATGAGCAAAATCGGAATCCAGCACATGGTGCAGGCGCTCCAGCAGCCCCTTATCCACAAATTTGTTAAAGAACTCCATCTCCTCCGGCGCCTGCTCCAGCACATAACGGATTATATATTTTAACATGCTCTCCGCCAGCATCATATCATCTTTCAGATCAGCAAATGCAATCTCCGGCTCAATCATCCAGAATTCTGCCGCATGGCGCGTCGTGTTGGAATTCTCCGCCCGGAACGTCGGCCCGAATGTGTAAATGTTTTTGAAAGCCATCGCGTAAGTCTCACCATTTAACTGTCCACTCACAGTCAGGTTCGTCGGCTTCCCGAAAAAATCCTTTGAATAATCAACCTTACCCGCATCTGTCCTCGGAATGTTCGCGAGATCCATGGTCGTCA
>JAJQAD010000104.1 GCA_021204005.1 Clostridiales bacterium | reverse complement strand
AACTAAAATCCACTATTGAATGCAAAAGTAGAATTTACTTTTTCATTTTTCGTTATACTTATGTCAGTTTTTCTGCCTTGACTATATACCGATACATCGGTATAATATTACAAAAGAAGGATGTTAAGAATGCTGAAAGACTACATGAAAAAAAAGAAATTTATCCATATACCGCCTGGCAAAAACTTCTGCCGTTCCATACAGCACAGTCAATGGTCTGGCAAACAACAGGGTTTCCGCTGAAAATTGCAAGGCCGGCGTTATCCGCCGCATCGCGGCTGCCCTGCAGATCAACATGGAGGAGCTTCTGGACATCTGTGATGAGACCTCACGAATAGAGACAGATCACGGTTTCATAAATGCCCGTGTTTTTGCCAGCAACAAAATATATTACGTAGAATTTTCTTATAATGGACAGACTTACCAGAGAGAGCTGTGTTCTTTAAACAGGGATAACGCATTTTTTTAACTGATTTTGCCGCATGGGAAATCGACGATCTGATTTCCCGGAAAGAAATGGAGGTAATCATGAATGAACTATCTCATCATGCGTAAGAATGATCCAATCACGGCAGCACAATTTTCCGAAGACGGCACCATGATCCGGTATGCAGGACAGATTCTTCACCCGGAGCCGGCTCCGCTGCAGTCAAGAATATCCTCGGGCTGGCTGCGCGACTGGTGGAAAACCCGCTCCATCCCAATCAGCCAGGGCAAAATTTCCGAAATGCTTCAGAAAAAAGGTCTGCTTGGACCGGAAGACTTTCTTGTAAGGAATCTCGGTCTGAGTCTGACTGATTATTATTGGATCAAACCGGCTGTGTCAGATCTGACCTGGGAAGATGTCAATCTCTTCGACAACAGTTTCCGCAACAACCTGCTCACAAATCAGCTGGAAGCAGACGATACTCCCGGATTTACACCCAACAGTTCCCTCCAGGGGCAACTGGAAAAGACATGGGCAATCGCAGAGAATGACGATCGTATTCTCATAAAAGGAAATCGTGACAACTTATCCGCCGAAAGCATAAACGAGGTCATTGCATCAGAGCTTCATCATAGACAGGGATATGCTAACTACACCCCCTACAGTCTGATACACATCAAAGAAAAATCATATGATTACGGCTGTTACTCCAGAATGTTTACCAGCCAGCAGGCAGAGCTGGTATCTGTTTACGCAGTCGTAACCTCCGAAAAACAACTGGACGACCAGTCTTCTTACGAGCATTTTATCGCCGTCTGCGGCCGGCATGGCATGGATACGGCACAACTGCGCATGGATCTGGAATATCAGATTATGACAGATTTTATTCTGTCTAACCGTGACCGCCATTTAAGCAATATTTCCATTCTCCGCGATGCGGACACACTGGAATTTCTCCGGATGGCCCCCATCTACGACAATGGAAAGAGCCTCTTTGTCGGAGCCGAGGTTCCCTCCTCCGAAAAAGGGATGCTCAGCATTAGAACACAGAGCTTTGCTTCCTCAGAATTAAAGCTCCTGTCCTATGTAACCGACCGCTCCCTGGTAGACATCAGCAAGCTTCCCTCGCCGGATTATATTCGTGAAATGTATCAGCTCGACTCTCAGGCTGACCCAGAGCGAACGGAACGAATTGTGAAAGGATATGAGCGGAAAGTAGCACTGTTTGAAGCCTTTCAACACGGTGAAGATCTGAAAAACCGGGTGACATCCGGATATATGTGATATCGGCTATCTTTGGATATATATTATCTGAAACCAGCTCACCGAAAATAATTGAGATAGATCATGGCTGCCCCCAGACCGGTCAATATCACGCCCGTGGTCCTGCCCACGGTTTTATTTTCCACACGATTTGCAAACTGAGCGGAGATCAGAGACGCTGCCGTCGCCGTGACAATGCAGATGATCAGTACATTCCAGCGCTCCAGCACAATGGCAGGATGAATCAGCGCATGGCTGACAAAGCCGATCAGCGCCGTGAACGTCATAATAAAGGTACTGGTACCTACCGCAGTCTTCAGCTCATATCCCAAAAACGCTGTAAAGACCACCAGCATCATCATTCCGCCGCCGGTCCCCACAAATCCCGTGCCAAAGCCGATGGTAAGGCCGAAAAACAGCGATATCGCAATCTCCTTTGCTCCCAGACCCACGCGGGAGACATCCGCTCCCGGCTTCGATGTGTCAGGCTTCACCAGAAACCGGATACCAATGCAAAAAGTAAGGATAAGAGTAAACCCTCCCAGTACCACATTCCCCGCCAGGAATGCAACGTAGCTTCCCACTGTGCTGAGAGCGACAACGCAGGCCAGCATAACCTAGCCATGCCTTAAATCAATCCTCTTATTTTTCGCATAGACCGAGGTCGTCACGGCAGAGCCGAGAATATCGGACGCCAGCGCGATGGCCGTCGCCTGATACGCGCCGTATTCCCCCTGAAAAGAGGGGCAGAGTACAATCAGAATCGGGACCATGACAGTCGCCGCAGACAGACCGGCCAGGCCGGTGCCGACGCCGGCGCCGGCCGCCGCAATAATGTACCAGAAATATTCCATGCTGCTCACCTTACTTTTCTTTTAAGAATATTTCTTTATTATAGTCTTCGATTTTGAATTGTACAACCGGGCCAAAGCTTTCTAATCAAAAA
>JAJQAD010000022.1 GCA_021204005.1 Clostridiales bacterium | reverse complement strand
AAAATCAAGTGGAATTTACTCTTGCACTGGAATTTACTTTTTCAATTCAGCAAAAAAATGCAATAATTCAGAACCAGGCTCGAAATTGCAGCCAATTTACCCGGCTCTGAATCATTACAAAAATAATATCAGGGGAAAATAAAGGCAACTGTATTTTTGGAAAACATTGAAGAAATACATAAAGAGTGTTATTCTGTTATAAACAGAGATACTTTCTGTATTTTAAATGCAGAGCATCAGAGCATATGACAGACTTCTGAAATGGATACAAGGCAGGAGGATTTTACCATGACCAGAGACGAAGCGTGGCAACTATTGACAGAATATAATAAAGAGACATTTCATCTGGAGCACGCGCAGACCGTGGAACAGACCATGCGTTATTTTGCGGAACAGCTCGGATATGGAGACGAAAAGGACTTCTGGGGTATCGTGGGGCTTCTCCACGATCTTGATTTTGAGCAGTATCCTAAGCAGCATTGTATCAAGAGCCAGGAGATTATGCGGGAACGCGGTGTGGATGAGAGGATCATTCATGCCACAGCCAGTCATGGGTATGGCATTACTGTGGATATCCAGCCGGAGCATGAGATGGAAAAAGTGTTATACGCGGTGGATGAACTGACCGGACTGATCGGGGCGGTGGTGCTGATGCGCCCGTCGAAGAGTGTCCAGGATCTGGAGCTTAAATCTGTGAAAAAGAAGTACAAAAGCAAGGGATTTGCCGCGGGGTGCGACCGCGAGGTGATTCAGCGCGGGGCGGATATGCTGGGATGGACGCTGGATGAGCTGATTACGAGGACAATTGAGGCGCTTCGTACATTTCAAGCGTAAGTGCTCGCACGTAAAGTATCCACAGGGCAGACTTGTCGCAATAATACTTTATTTCAGTATATTAAATTTTTTCAATTTGATTCGGATGGGATATGCTGGTATAAATAGTTCACATATGGAAATGAAAAAGGAGCAGTAATTGGCGAGTGACGAGTTGGATCGGGATGAAATCACGATACAATGAGCGCAAGTGAGGAAAATCATGCTTGTATGAATTTGACGAACGGCGAAATGCGATCATGTGCTGTATTTGCACATGATATAAAACTGACAGAATGGAGACGAACATGCAGAATTTTACATACTATACCCCTACGGAGATTATTTTCGGCAGGGGCGCTGAAAAAGAAGCCGGTCGGCTTGCGGCGAAATGGAATGCAGAAAAAGTTCTGATTGTCTATGGCGGTGGAAGCGCGGTTCGCAGCGGACTTCTGGCTGTTATCGAGGCAGAGCTGGAAGCGGAAGGAATTGCGTGGGAGACGCTTCCTGGCGTGCAGCCCAATCCCCGCCTGGCACTGGCACGGGAGGGTGTAAAAAAGGCGGTTGTCTTTGGCGCAGATCTGATTCTGGCCGTGGGCGGCGGCAGTGTGATTGATACAGCCAAGGCGGTTGCCATTGGGGCGGCCAATCCGGACACGGATCTTTGGGATTTCTGGACAGGGAAGGTGAAGAAGCCGGAGCAGGTTCTGCCTGTCGGTGTTGTTCTCACCATTGCTGCGGCCGGAAGTGAGACCAGTGACTCCGCTGTCCTGACCAATGAGGAGACCGGGACGAAAAAGGGATACGGAGGGGATTTTGTCCGCCCGAAGTTCGCGATGATGAACCCGGAACTGGCAGCTACATTGCCGCGTTATCAGCTTGCCTGCGGCGTGGTGGATATCCTGATGCATACGCTGGAACGCTATTTTACCCCGGTGGAGGGAAACCATCTCACGGATGAGATCGCGGAGGGGCTGATGCGGACTATCATTTGTGAGGGAAAGAAGGTCTATGATAATCCCGCCGATTACAATGCAATGAGTGAAGTAATGTGGTGCGGTAGTCTCTCGCATAATGGGCTGACCGGTCTTGGCCGCGGCAAGGATTTTTCCTGTCACAAGCTGGGACATGAGATTGGCGGGATGTTTGATGAGGCTCACGGCGCGACGCTTTCTGCTGTCTGGGGGAGCTGGGCGCGGTATGTGTACCGTCAGGATATAGCACGATTTGCGCGCTACGGGCGTAAGGTCTGGGGGATTGCCGGTGATGCGGCCGGGGATGAGGAGGTTGCTCTTGCCGCCATCCGGCGGACAGAGGAATTTTTCCGTTCTCTGGATATGCCGGTGTGTCTGGGAGAGCTCGCTATGGGAGTGCAGCCGGATGAGGCTCTTCGGAAGATGGCGGACAGCGCGACAAAAGGCGGAACGGTGAAACTCGGCAGTTTTTGCCCATGGACGCGGAGGATATGGTGGCAATTTATCAATGTGCAAATCATGTGTAGATTTGCAGGCGGCGCGGATTTTGGAAGTGACGGGTGAGGATATATTATCGCCGCTGGTTTCCTGAGCGGATGATAGATGGTACCGTGTTTGCCTATATTGAAACGAAATGAATCTGGTGTGTATGTCGGGGATTTATAAAAATATATGCAGTGTCTGTAACTGAGAAGGAGGCAGAGTATGTCCGGAAAACGTGAAAACTATATTACCTGGGATGAATATTTTATGGCGGTGGCGAAGCTGGCCGGGATGCGGTCCAAGGATCCGAATTCTCAGGTGGGCTCCTGTATTGTAAGCGAAGACAACAAAATTTTATCTATGGGATACAACGGCTTCCCGCGCGGGTGTTCCGATGATGAGTTCCCCTGGGCGCGGGAGGGCGACGAGGGGGAGACCAAGTACCCCTATGTGGTTCACAGCGAGCTGAACGCTATTCTCAATTACCGGGGCGGCAGTCTGGACGGAGCGAAGCTGTACGTTTCGCTTTTTCCCTGCAATGAGTGCGCCAAGGCAATCATACAGTCCGGCATCAAGACGATCGTATATGCGGAGGATAAATATGACGGGACGCCGTCCGTGCTGTCATCCAAGCGGATGCTGGATGCGGCGGGGGTGCGTTATTATCGGTATCAGCCTTCCGGGCGGACGCTGGAGATAACGGTGTAGATGTCTACAAACGATTTTTTCGCAAAATGACAAAACTTCTATTCCGGTTTAGGCACGGTCCCTACGATCGCCTACTGACCCCATCCGGGAAATGGTCAGGCGATTAAAATCGACTGTGAATAGTAATGATTTTTTCGGATACTCCAAAAAAATTATTGTACCCGCACCCCATTTCTGTTACAATCATTTCAAAGCATATATTCTTTGAGTTCTACAGCAGATTCTTTCCTCTGTTTTTTCAACTGTAATCTGTGCTTTTACTACTAATTTATCACCAATAAGCACGGATACGTAAAACGCAGGAGGATCGAATGCAGAATTCACGTTCTTCCTCTCCCCGCTATCCGTGGAAAGGAGGAGCCTTGAAAGAAAAAACGAAAACGAAAAAACAGGCCGTCACCAGCACACCTTACGATGATGTTTACCGGACGATGACCAATGACTGCCGCCCTCTGCTGATTCCCGTCATCAACGAGGTGTTCGGAGAAGATTTCACCGGAAATGAACAAATCGTTTTCACACCAAATGAACATTTCATCAACCAACAGGATGGCATCGAAGATGAGCGTGTCACAGATTCCAACTTTACCATTATCGGAGTTAAGACAAAAAGCTACCTGATGGAATGCCAGAGCAGACCAGACAACAGCATGCTGGTCAGGATCTTTGAATATGCCACACAGATTGCTTTGGATGAAAGCGATACAGTCGGCGACTCTTTAAAAGTAGAAATCCCGAACTGCGCTGTCCTGTTTTTACGCAGCAACAGAAATACTCCGGATATGATGCATCTGGAGATCACCGCACCAAATGGTACGCTCGTGATCGATGTGCCGGTGATGAAGACGCAGAACTACTCTCTGGAAGAGCTGTTCGAGAAAAATCTGCTCTTTCTGATTCCGTTCTACATCTTCACCTACGACAAGCATCTGGAGGAGTATAATGCAGATGAGGAAAAGCTGGAGGCATTGAAAAAAGAGTTTGCATTTATCGCGAAACGTCTGGATGACCTTGTATCAGAAAACAAGCTAAGCTATTATTACCGGAAATTAATCATCGAGATGTCCACAAAAACCGTGGAAAATCTCGCAGCAAAATATGACAACATCACGGAGGGAGTGAAATCTGTTATGGGCGGCAGAATATTAGAAACTGAGGCAACAACTATCTTTCGCGAAGGCGAAAAAAAAGGCATTTCGCAAGGCGAAGAAAAAAATTACTCGACCTGATTCAAAAGAAACTTGCAAAAGGGCAATCTCCGGAACAGATTGCGGATGACCTGGTGGAACCGTTGGAATACATCCGGGAATTGATCAGGCGATTAAAATCAATGCCGCAGTCCCAACAAAATCTGATATGATTGCACAAAATTTTCCCCTTGAAAAACACGACTGACTGTGTTAAGGTATTTATGTAATTGCAGCGAGACTTCAGAGAGCAAAGTGATTATATCTGGTTCACTTTGCTCTTTTTTTATACAAACACTCTGTTTAGGTGTTTTTTATTTGGGACGAAACGACTTTCGTGAAGACTGAGAAGCAGTCAGTTCCGTTTATATTAGGAAAGCGCATCTGCAGTTGCATGGATGTAAGGTCGCTCAGACCAGGAAAAGGGGGAAGAACAGATGGCTGATATTGCCGGAATCGCGGAGACCATAGAATTTAATCCGGTCATCATGGCGGTGAAGGACTGGGACGGTGTGGAGCGCTGCTGCCGGATGGAGGCGAAGGTTGTTTTTATCCTGTTTGGGAACATCTGCAATATTTCCGATATTGTAAAAAAAGTACGGGAGGCCGGAAAGGTGGCGATCGTACATATTGATCTGATCGCCGGTCTGGGCAACAAGGAAGTCACGGTTGACTTTTTAAAGCAGCTTACTGACCTGGACGGGATTATCTCGACGCGTCCGGCTCTGATCCGCCGGGGGCGGGAGTTGGGGTTGTTTACTATCTTGCATTTTTTTATGCTGGATTCCCTTGCGGTGCAGAACCTGAAAAAGCAGGAGGACACGGTGAACCCGGATATGATTGAGATTCTGCCCGGCGTGATGCCGAAGATCACCAGGAGACTGGCAGATACGCTGCGGATTCCGATTATCTGCGGGGGCCTGATCTCAGACAAAGAGGATGTGATGAACGCGCTTCAGGCAGGGGCTGTGGCAATCTCATCCACGAATACAGATGTGTGGGAATTGTAGCGGAGGGGAGATAATATTGTCTGATATGCGCAGGGCAATCATCAGGAAAGTGCAGGATTGCGGTACAGAAATCCGGATTTATACGAGGTGGTAAAATGTGTGCATAAAGTAGAAATGCTGTAACTATTCAGGTCAACACTTCGCACTTGCTGCGAAGTGCGTCTGATGACGTAAATGGAACAGGGAAAAGTCCCATCGCGTAGCGATTTTTAATGGACTTTTCCCCGTAACTGTGAAGGTACTGAACAGTTACGAAATGCACACATTTCACAATAGAAAACATATAGGAGGAGAGAGAATGTATGATGTTGTAATCATCGGCGCCGGAGTGTCGGGATGTGCCGTGGCGCGGGAGTTGTCGCGCTACAAGCTGGACATTTGTGTGCTGGAAAAAGAGACCGATGTATGCGAAGGGACGAGTAAAGCCAACAGCGGCATTGTCCACGGCGGTTTTGACGCGCCCATCGGCAGCCTGAAGGCGAAGCTGAACGTCCAGGGCAACCGGATGATGGGAGAGATGGCGGAGAAGCTGGATTTCCCTTTTAAGAGAAACGGTTCCATGGTGGTGTGCCAGAGTGAGGAAGAAGTGCCGAGACTGCAGGAATTGCTGGAGCGCGGCCATATCAACGGCGTGGACGGGCTGGAGATTTTATCCCGTGAGGAAGCGTTAAAGCTGGAACCGAATCTGGCGGATTCTGTCTATGCTGTGCTGCGGATTCCGTCCGGCGGCATCGTCTGTCCGTTCAGCATGAACATTGCTTACGCGGAGAACGCGGCGGTGAACGGCGTGGAGTTTAAGCTGAACACGGAAGTCCTGGATATCAGAAAGGAGGAGCAGGGATATCTGCTTCACACCAACCGGGGGGATGTGTCCGCGAAAGTTGTGGTCAACGCAGCTGGAGTATATGCGGATGTCTTCCACAATATGGTCAGTGAGGATAAAATCAGCATCGTGGCGAGAAAAGGGGAGTATTGCCTTTTCGATAAGAGTGTCGGAGACCTGGTCTCCCATACCATTTTCCAGCTTCCGGGTAAGATGGGCAAAGGCGTTCTGGTCACCCCGACGGTACACGGCAACCTGCTGATGGGACCGACAGCCGTAGATATCGGGAATAAGGACGGCGTGAATACCACAGCGGATGGGCTGGCGACGCTGCAGAAGATGGCGGAGCTGTCTGTCAACACGATTCCGCGCCGGCAGGTGATCACCTCCTTTGCCGGACTGCGCGCCCACGATGACCGGGGTGATTTTATCATCGGCGAGGCGGCGGATGCAAAGGGATTCATCGACGTGGCCGGCATCGAGTCGCCGGGACTCTCCAGCGCGCCGGCGGTCGGCCTCTATGTGCGCGATATCGTGGCGGGGATTCTGGAACTGGCGGAGAAAGAAGATTTTATTGAGACCAGAAAAGGCATTGTGGATTTTGATTCCCTCTCGAAAGAAGAGCAGAAAAAGCTGATCGCAGAGAATCCTGCCTATGGTAAAATTGTTTGCCGTTGCGAGACCGTGACGGAGGGCGAGGTGCTGGATGCGATTCATCGTCCGCTGGGGGCGACGACGCTGGACGGCGTGAAGCGGCGCACCAGAGCCGGTATGGGCAGATGCCAGGCGGGCTTCTGCACGCCGAGGACGATGGAGATTCTGGCCCGGGAGTGCGGCACGGAGTTTGCGGACATCCGCAAAAATGGTATGGATTCCGGCCTGATCGTCGGGACGAACAAAGATAAGCTGTAAGGAGGAGAGGGACTTATGAGACAATGTGATCTGATGATTGTTGGCGGCGGCCCTGCGGGACTTGCAGCGGCGGCGGCAGCCAGAGAGAATGGGATAGAGGATATTTTAATTATAGAGCGTGACAATGGGCTCGGCGGTATCTTAAACCAGTGCATTCACAATGGTTTTGGCCTGCATACGTTTAAGGAAGAGCTGACCGGACCGGAGTATGCGCAGCGCTATATTGATAAGGTTCTGGAACTGGGGATTCCCTACGAGACGGAGACCATGGTGCTGGACATCTCTGCGGACAAGGTGGTTACCCTGTTAAATAAAGATGAGGGACTGACGGAGGTGCAGGCAAAATCGGTAATCCTGGCTATGGGATGCCGGGAGCGTCCGCGCGGAGCCTTAAACATTCCCGGATACCGTCCGGCAGGCATTTATTCTGCGGGCACGGCGCAGCGTCTGGTGAATATTGAGGGCTTTATGCCGGGGCGCGAAGTCGTTATCCTGGGTTCCGGTGATATCGGTCTGATCATGGCGCGGCGTATGACGCTGGAGGGTGCGAAAGTCAAGGTGGTTGCCGAGCTGATGCCCTATTCCGGCGGTTTGAAGAGAAATATCGTTCAGTGCTTAAATGACTTTGATATTCCACTGAAGCTGAGCCATACGGTAGTCGATATCAAGGGCAAGGAGAGAGTCGAAGGCATCACGCTGGCGGAGGTGGATAACACAGGCCGTCCGATTCCCGGTACGGAGGAAGAGTACACCTGTGATACTCTGCTGCTTTCCTGCGGTTTGATTCCGGAGAACGAGCTCTCCAGAGGGATGGGCGTGGAGTTAAATCCCATCACGAACGGACCAGTTGTAGATGAAAGTCTGGAGACGAACATTCCGGGCGTGTTTGCCTGCGGAAATGTGCTCCATGTGCACGACCTGGTTGACTTTGTGTCCGAAGAGGCCGCGATGGCGGGACGGCACGCGGCAGACTATATCCTCCGCGGCGAGGAGGAAAAGGAGGGAGCAATCCCGGTTGTACCGCAGGGCGACGTCCGTTATACCGTGCCCTGTTCCGTTCATGTGGATCATATGCAGGACAAGATGACCGTCCGTTTCCGTGTGGGACGGATTGTGAAAAATTGTTATGTCAGCGTGTACCTGGACGGCGAGCGCATCGTGCATAAAAAGCGTCCGGTGGTAGCGCCCGGCGAGATGGAGGAAGTTGTATTAAAGCGCGAAGTCCTGGAAAAACAGCTTCCGTTTGAAAAAATCATCGTGAAGACGGAGGAGGAATAGAGATGGAAAAGCGGGAATTAATCTGTATCGGATGCCCGATGGGGTGCAATCTGTCTGCTGAGATGGAGGACGGCAAGGTCGTTTCCGTCACCGGCAACACCTGTAAGCGGGGCAATGACTATGCCAGAAAAGAGCTCACCAATCCCACACGTATTGTCACTTCCACCGTGATGGTAGAGGGCGGCGGCATGGTGTCCGTCAAGACAGCGTCGGATATTCCGAAAGGAAAGATTTATGATTGCGTCAGACAGTTGAAAGGAATTACAGTGGCAGCGCCCATTCACATCGGTCAGGTGATTGTGGAGAATATTGCAGACACGGGGGTGCCGGTTATTGCAACAAAGGAAGTCACGGCGTAAATGCTCTGACTGATTTCCGGGGAAATTGATTCTGTCTGAACACAGGGAAGCGAGGTTTTACAGGGAAAACATTTTATCCCAAAAAAGATGAACCGTACAATTGTTCTTGTGTTCGGAAAAATCAGTTTCTCCTGATAGAGAGAGGAGGCGGACATGAAAAAATATATCATGTCTCTGGATCAGGGGACGACCAGCTGCAGGTCGATTCTCTTTGATCATCAGGGGAATATCTGCAGCGTAGCGCAGAAGGAGTTTACACAGATTTACCCCCAGCCAGGCTGGGTGGAGCACGATCCGATGGAAATCTGGTCATCGCAGCTGGCGGTTTCCATGGAGGCAATCGCGAAGCTGGGCATTTCCGCGGTGGACGTGGCGGCAATCGGCATCACGAACCAGAGGGAGACGACGCTGGTCTGGAACCGGCACACGGGAAAGCCGGTGTACAACGCCATCGTCTGGCAATGCCGGCGGACGGCGGACCGGATCAAAAAGCTGCAGGAGGATGGTCTGGGAGAGTATGTGCGCCAGACAACCGGGCTGATACCGGACGCATATTTTTCCGCGTCCAAGGTGGCCTGGATTCTTGACAATGTGGAGGGCGCCAGGGAGGCGGCCGGGGAGGGCGATCTGGTCTTCGGAACCATCGACACCTGGCTGATCTGGCAGCTGACCAGAGGCACCGTTCATGTGACGGATTACACAAACGCGGCCCGGACGATGATGTTTGACATTCACAATCTCTGCTGGGATGAGAAAATTCTGGAGTATTTTAACATTCCGAAGTCCATGCTGCCGAAAGTGCGGCCGTCCAGCCATGTCTACGGTTACACGGAGACAAATGTCTTGGGCGCCAGCATTCCCATTTCCGGCGCGGCGGGCGACCAGCAGGCGGCTCTGTTCGGCCAGTGCTGTTTTGAGCCCGGAGAGGTGAAAAATACATACGGCACCGGCGGTTTTATCCTGATGAACATCGGCGAAGAAGCGGATCTGTCGGCAAACGGACTGATCACAACCATCGCTGCCTCCACGGATGAAAAAGTGCAGTATGCGGTGGAGGGAAGTATCTTTGTGGCGGGCGCCGGCATCCAGTGGCTCCGCGATGAGATGCAGATGGTGAAAAACGCGGCGGAGACGGAGGAGTATGCCCGCTCCGTGCCGGACACCAATGGCATGTATGTGGTTCCGGCCTTTACCGGAATCGGCGCACCTTACTGGGATCAGTACGCGAGAGGTACGGTGGTCGGCCTCACCCGCGGCTGCAATAAAGCGCATTTTATCCGCGCCACCCTGGAGGCTATGGCATACCAGTCCAAGGAAATCATTGAGATTATGGAGAAAGAGTCCGGTGTGAAGATTCAGAATCTCCGCGTGGACGGCGGCGCTTCGAACAATAATTTCCTTATGCAGTTCCAGGCGGATATGCTTGGCGTGGAGGTGCTGCGGCCGGAGTGTGTGGAGACCACGGCTCTGGGGGCAGCCTACCTGGCGGGTATTGCTGTGGGATACTGGGAAAGCCTGGAGGAAATCCGGGAGAACTGGAATCTGGCGGATACCTTTACGCCCGACATGGATGAGGCGACAAGGGAGCGTCTGATCAAAGGCTGGCGCAAGGCAGTGACGCGGTCGCTGGACTGGGCAGAGGATTGAGAGAAATAATAATTATCATTGCATTTGCAATTGATTATGTAATCCTGAAAATGGAAGATAAGAATTCTCGTGTTGCTGACGAAATGGCAATACGAGAATTTTTTACTGGAAAATGGTATTGCGTGATTCATGGAAACCCTTCGGTTTTAGGTTCTGATTGTATTTGTGGGTATACGTTGTCTGTAATAGCCAGTTATTTTGAACTTTCTTATTTTTTGTGGGTGTTTTTTGTTCATTGTAACCTACAATTTTCTGGATTTCCTTTTATTTGTGGGTCATCCTTGCCTGGATATACCCACAAATATCTGAAAATGTTTTGTTGTGTGGGGCACTATTCCTTTTTTCTTCATACAAAAATTCTATATTTTCACTATTTGTGGGTCGCAACCCGAGGAATCGAGGAAGCCATCAATAATTGTGTAACTGGATAGAAAAACAACCCGAGAATCCGTGAAAGCTATCAAAAATTGTGTAACTGGGTGGAAAAATAACCCGAGAATCCGTGAAAGCTATCAAAGATTGTGTAACTGGATGGAAAAACAACCCGAGAATCAGTGGAAAAAATCAGAAATCGTGTAACGAGGGTGAAATGTAACCCGAAAAATCGTGAAAAACATTTAAACTCATGTAACTGGTCTGGAAAACAACGCGAGAATTCAAGAAAACCATCAAAACTCGTGTAACTGGTCTGAAAAGAAATCCGAAAATTCAAGAAAACCAACACATATCGTGTAACACGGGAAAAACAGTACGAGAAAGACACAGAAAAATGTGTAATACCAGAAAAAACGATATGAGAAACAGCGATCAACAAGAAAAGTCTTGTCATGTAATGAAATAATAACCTGTCAGTCAAAGTACAAATGAATCTGATGGTTGCAAAGGGAAGAACACACAAAATACACAATATTTTCACTTTGAGAAAATAAACTGTTATTAAACTGAGATAGTTATTAATGATATTAATGAGTAATCTGGCTGACTTATCTTCAGATTACAATATTGGAATCCGATGGAAGGATTATTATGTGAAATCTGTAATGCACAATAGATTTATGCACTATTACGAGACCTGCAATGCGCAATTGATTTATGCACTATTATGAGACCTGTAATGCACAATAGATTTATGCATTATTATGAAACTTTTAACGCACAAGGAGACTGGAACATGGGTAATAAGAATGACATCCCCGCAAATGATGAAAATCTTGTGGAAATGCACAGAAAAGCGCGAAAAAAGAAGAGAAACAAACTGATCATCACGCTGGTGATCGTAATTGCTGTGGTTCTCATCGCGGTGATCGCGGCAATCATAGTATTGAGAAACAAAGTAGCGGACAGTGTGAGCTCCTCGGAGGATGAGGTGCAGTCTGCGGAGGTGACCACCGGCAGCATCAGCACTACGGTGTCCGGGTCGGGCACGCTCTCCGATGAGGATGTGGAGAGTATTGATGTGCCGTCATCTCTGGAAATCGTAGATTTTTATGTGGAAGAGGGAGATGCGGTCAGCGAGGGCGATCTGATCGCCACGGTGACAAATGCCTCTCTGCTCACGGCGATGTCCGATGCGCAGGAGACGCTGGATACTCTGGACGAGGAGCTGGAGGACGCGGCCGGAGATGAGGTCAGCAGCACGATATCCGCCAGTGTATCCGGCAGGGTGAAGTACATAGCGGTATCCTCGGGGGACGATGTTGCCACCGTGATGTATGACAGCGGTGCTCTGATGCTGCTTTCTCTGGACGGGTATATGGCAGTGGATGTGGAGACGGACAGTCTTACAGTCAATGATTCGGTCACTGTGACCGACAGCGACGGCACGGAGTATAGCGGGACTGTGGAATCTGCTTCGGATGGGACTGCCACAGTCCTGATCACAGATAACGGTCCGGAGTACGGCGATACGGTCACCGTAAGCACTTCCGGCGGAGCAGAAGTGGGCAGCGGGGAGCTGTACATCCACAGTCAGATGGCAATTACCGGCTATGCGGGGACTGTGTCTGCTATCAATGTCTCAGAGAACGCCAGCGTCTCCTCCGGGACGACACTGATCACGCTGACCGATACGGAGACATCGGCGAATTACGATACGATTTTAAAAGAGCGGGAAGATGCTGAGGATGAGCTGAATACGCTGATCCGCATTTATAAGGAAGGCGGTATCTGCGCTACCGCATCCGGCACGATCTCCAGCCTGAGTGAAACTGCCTCCGGTTCGTCGGGTACATCATCAGCGTCGGATACCTCCGCTTCTCAGACGACCGCCACTACGGATACCAGCAGTACGACGGACAGTTCTGCCAGCACAGGCAGTTCCGCAGATTCCTCCTCCGGGTCGGCTTCTTCTTCGGGAAGTACAACCGTGGCAGAGATTTCTCTGGATGAAAATATGATCATTGAGATCAGTGTGGATGAGTCGGATATCCTGTCTGTGTCTGAAGGACAGGAGGCGGCTGTGACGATTGATTCCATCGGCGAGGATTCCTATTCCGGAACTGTGACTGCGATCAGCACCTCCGCCACCAGCAGTTCCGGCGTGACGACTTATTCCGCGGAGGTTACCATTGAAAAGACGGAGGAAATGCTTTCCGGTATGTCCGCCTCTGTGACCATCAACATAGAGGGCGTGGATGATGCGCTGCTGATTCCTGTGGATGCGCTGCATCAGACCAGCTCTACCGCCTATGTCTATACGGAGTATGATGAGAGCACCGGCGAGTTCAGCGGTATGGTTGAAGTGACCACCGGCCTGTCGAACAGCTCTTATGTGGAAATCACAGACGGACTTTCCGAGGGTGATACCGTGTATTACACAGAATCCTCCGAGGAAAGCTCTGATTTCAGCATGGATATGGGCGGAAGGAGTATGGACAGCATGGATTCGCAGGGCGGTATGTCCGGCGGTGATATGGGCGGCGGCAATGCAAGTGGCGATAGGGGTGGTATGCCCGGTGAAAACTGATGATATCTTATCAGTAAAAAGGAAGGAATTATCAATGATCGATCTCAACAATATATCAAAAATGTACCTGATCGGCGATGAGGAAGTCCGTGCCTTAGATCACGCCAGCATGCACATCGACCAGGGCGAGTTTGTCTCCATCATCGGCCCCTCCGGCAGCGGAAAGTCCACACTGATGAATATCATCGGCTGTCTGGACACGGCGGATGCCGGAACCTATCTGCTAGACAAAATCCCCATTGGGGATTACACGGAAAATGAGCTGGCGCATATCCGCAACGAAAAAATCGGCTTTGTGTTTCAGAGTTTTAACCTGATCCCAAAGCTGACGGCAGAGGAAAATGTGGAGCTTCCCCTGATTTATCAGGGAGTGAAGCGCAATGAACGGATGGAACGTGTAAAAGACGCCATGGCTCGGGTGAAGCTGGAAAAACGGGCAAAGCACTTGCCCACAGAGCTTTCCGGAGGACAGCAGCAGCGTGTGGCGATTGCCCGCGCCATTGTGACAAAACCTTCGTTGATCCTGGCAGATGAGCCTACGGGAAACCTGGACTCCAAAACCAGTGAGGAAATCATGTCGATTTTTCATGAACTGCACCGGCAGGGAAATACGATCGTTCTGATCACGCATGACGACGACGTGGCAAAGCAGGCGTCCAGGAGCATTCACATTCTGGACGGAAGAGTATCGGAGGTGAAGTTGTAATGCAATCTCTGAAAATGGCATTGAAGTCTCTGGCAGGAAATAAGCTGCGGGCGCTGCTGACGATGCTGGGAATCATCATCGGCGTCATGGCGCTGGTGGTTCTGGTTAGCCTGGTCAACGGGGCGACCAGCTCCGTCACGGATGCGGTATCCGACCTGGGCAGTGATCTGCTGACGGTGACTGTCTCTGACGACAAGGGAAATCCGGTGAAGCTTTCTACTCTGACCGAGTGGTCCGAGGAGGAGGAAATCGGCGGGATTGCCCCCAGCGCCTCCACTTCGGCAACCGTAAAATACAGCTCTGACAGTGATGAAATCACCGTATACGGTACGACGCCGTCCTACTATGATGTGGAAGAACTGAACCTTGTGCTCGGGCGTTTTTTAAAAACGACAGATGTGGATAACAACAATTATATCTGCGTGATCAATGAGACGACAGCCACGGATCTGATCGGATATCTGAACTGTGTGGGTGAGGAGATATCTCTGGATGGCATGAAATTTACCATCGTGGGCGTGCTGGAGGATAATGACAGTTCTCTGACCTCGGTTTTCAGCTCCGGGTCCATGGTGGCTTATATACCTTACACGACATTGCTCCGGTTGTCTTCGTCCGTGAGCACGGATATAACGTAATTTTATTTCAGTGCGGCGGGGGGGGCGGCGATACTACGAC
>JAJQAD010000101.1 GCA_021204005.1 Clostridiales bacterium | reverse complement strand
GATACGGCGATTGAAACTGCCAACGAGATCGCATCCGAACATCTGGAGATTGTGACTGCCAACGCCTTTGAGGTGATGACAAAGATCAAAAATGCCGGTGCTATTTTTATCGGGGAGTACAGCAGCGAGCCACTGGGAGATTATTTTGCGGGACCGAACCATGTGCTGCCCACGAACCAGACAGCCCGGTTTTTCTCCCCGCTGTCGGTGGATGATTTTATCAAGAAATCCAGCATCATCTCTTACTCGAAGGAGGCGCTGCAGGATGTCTATCAGGATATCGCCATGTTTGCGAAAAACGAGCAGCTGACAGCGCACGCGAACTCTGTGCTGGTTCGATTTGAGGACGAAGCGTAGATTGTGTTCGTTGCAATACAAGCATGAAACGGGTTTGTGTCTGCGATAAAACCAAGTGGTAACATGATAGCGCTGCAAAGGGAAACAGGTAAAGGGATATATAGCAAAAAAGAATGGAGCTTACTATGAGCAGGGAAAGAAAAGCAGAGATAACCAGGAAGACAAATGAGACAGACATCCGCCTGGCACTCAGTCTGGACGGAAGCGGAAAGCAGGAGATCGCGACGGGGGTCGGCTTTTTCGACCATATGCTTTCCGGATTTACGAGGCATGGCTTTTTCGACATGGAAGTCAGCGTGAAAGGCGATCTGGAAGTAGATTACCACCACACCATAGAGGATACCGGCATCGTTCTGGGTACGGCCATCCGTGAGGCGCTCGGAGATAAAAAAGGAATCCGACGCTTCGGGAGCATGATTCTCCCCATGGATGAGACGCTTGTCCTGTGTGCGGTTGATCTCTCTGGCAGACCGTATTTTGTGATGGACGCGGAGTTCCTGGTAGAAAAAGTGGGAGATATGGATACGGAGATGGTAAGGGAGTTTTTCTACGCTGTTTCCTATTCCGCGGGGATGAACCTGCATCTCAAAGTACTGTCGGGCGGCAATGCCCACCATATGATCGAGGCGCTTTTTAAGGCGTTTGGAAAAGCTCTGGATGAGGCGGTTTCCTTTGACCCCCGCATTGCGGATGTATTATCGACGAAAGGCAGTTTATAAGATGGAAAATAAACAATTCGACAGCAGCCTGGCGCGGCCGCTGACCTCTTCCCTGGAGTGGTCTTCGTTTAAGCTGAATGCGGACGGCATGATTCCGGTCATCGTTCAGGATGATCAGAATGACGAGGTGCTGATGCTCGCTTATATGAACGGGGAAGCCTGGCAGAAAACACTTGAGACGGGTCTGATGACCTATTACAGCAGGAGCCGGAACGAACTGTGGGTAAAAGGGCTGACATCCGGTCATTTCCAGTATGTCAGATCTCTGAAAATTGACTGTGACCGGGATACGATTCTGGCGAGAGTAATTCAGGTCGGCGCGGCCTGCCACACGGGAAACCGGAGCTGCTTTTATACAGAGCTGGCGTAATACGGGTAATAGTCATACCTTCCTCTGAACTTCATATCATCATATTATAAGGAGATTTGACTTTGCCCTTATGAATATACGGGGTCAAGTTATTCATGGATGATAAATAGAGGAGGGTATCCTATGGATGAGCAGCGGTATTACGACAGAAAGCAGTATGCAGAGCAGGCGCGAAACAGCTTTGGATTGGAAGAGCGTTCCGGGAAACGAAGCAGCCGGGAATCTTATGACAGAGAAACGGATGCAGAAGAAAAAAGGCCGCGGAGTTTTTTTAAAGTGAGACTGTTCCTGGCGGTTCTGCTTTTTGCCGGATTTTTTCTGCTTCGGGCAACAGGCTGGAGTTACCTGGGGGTTGACGCTGAGGCGATTCAGGATAAAATTGCAGGCGATATTGCGCTTCCGGATTCTTTCCCGCGGCTGTCCGATGCGGTATCAGTGTTTGAGGGAGAATAAGGTGCGCCTGCCGGAGGCACGATAGACACATCAGAGTATCATACATTGTAGTAGGAGAGGACTATGAAGATTGCAGTGATTGGAACGGGAGATATCAGCGGAATTTATCTACACAACATGACACATGTTTTTCGGAATACGGAGGTGGTCTCTTGTTGTGCCAGACACCTGGAGCACGCGCAGGCAAAAGCGGAAGCGTTCGGCATCCGTGCGATGACGTTGGATGAAATTCTGTCTGATTCTGAGATTGAGCTGGTGCTTGTCCTGACCGGCGCGGCGGAGCATTATTCCATCATCCGCCGGGCGCTTCTGGCGGGCAAGCATGTCTACACGGAAAAAACCATGACGATCACGCTGGAACAGGCGAAAGAACTGGTGGCGCTTGCCGAGGAAAAAGGTCTTTATCTGGGATCCGCGCCGGACACTTTTTTATCTCCGGCGTTTCAGGCAGTAAAAAAGGCAATCGGGGAAGGAAAAATCGGCGAGGTCACCTCGTTTCAGATTCAGGCGACGCGCTGCATCGATCTGCTGGCGAGCTTTGCCCTCTTTTTGCGTGAGCCGGGCGGCGGCGTCTGTCAGGATTACGGCGTATATTTTCTGACCGGACTGGTCAATCTCCTGGGACCGGTCGACCGGGTGATGGCAGTTTACAAAAACCGGTCAACGAAGAGAATCAACTGTGTTCCGGAAAGCCCGGACTTCGGAAAAGAGTATGAATATCGGAACGAGTCCCAGGTGGAAGCAATCATTGAGACTAAGAG
>JAJQAD010000160.1 GCA_021204005.1 Clostridiales bacterium | reverse complement strand
AGCGATTTTTAATGGACTTTTCCCCGTAACTGTGAAGGTACTGAACAGTTACGAATAAATTTTGATTGTACAATCTGTGTCAGAATATTCCGCTGGGAGATGACAGGGAGTTCACTGGCCAGTGTATCGTTTTTGTGACTGCAGTTGTTCAATAGGAGTGATGATAATGGAAGTAAATCAGGTTATTGATTTGATGAAAGCAGTTTCCGAGGCGGGACTGACAGACTTTACTTATGAGGAGAGCGGACTGAAGATCCGGATGCAGAAGCGCCCCGAAAAAAGGATTCTGTCTCCACCGCATCCGGGACAGGGACAATGCCCTCCGCCCGGAGCGCCGATGCCGCCTGCTTTCGGAGCATATCCTCCGCCGATGCCGCCGCAGCAGATGAATCCGGGGAGCTTTTCCCCGTCTGCCTTGATGGCAGCGGAGAATCCGCAGGGTAGCGCACAGGCGGCGTCTGATGCGGAGACATCGGATGATCAGACAGAAGGTCAGATTGTAAACAGTCCGCTGGTCGGCACATTTTACGCGGCGGGCAGCCTGGACGCTGAGCCTTTTGTCCAGGTGGGCGACACGGTGAAAAAGGGCGATGTCCTCGGTATCGTGGAAGCCATGAAACTGATGAACGAGATTGAGTCCGATTATGACGGAGTTGTAAAGCAGATTCTGGTGAAAAACGGAGATCTTGTGGAGTATGATCAGCCGCTGTTCATCATCAGTTAAGGTTTTTCGAGTCTCTGCCCGTATGATTTGTAATCACGATATAATGAGCGCAAGCGAGAAGAATGCACTGGTGCATTCGGCGAGCGGCGAAATTCGATCATGAATCACAGATTCATGATATGATTATATTTAACAGGAGAAGTTGATATGTCAGTTTTAACTACAAAGGAAATTATGGAGATTATTCCTCACCGTCAGCCCATGCTTCTCATCGATACGATTGAGGAATGGGAGCCCGGTGTGCGTGCGGTTGGAAAGAAATGTGTATCCTACAATGAACCGTATTTTGCCGGTCATTTTCCCGCGGAGCCGGTGATGCCGGGAGCATTGATCGTGGAGGCTTTGGCGCAGGTCGGCGCTGTGGCGATTCTGGGAAGCGAAGAATTTAAGGGGAAAACTGCATACTTCGGCGCAATCAATTCCGCTAAGTTCAAGAAAAAAGTGGTTCCCGGAGATGTTCTGATTCTTGAGACTGAGATGATCAAGCAGAAAGGACCGATCGGCATCGCCAAGGCGAAAGCAACGGTGGATGGCAAGGTTGCTGTGGTAGCGGAGCTTACCTTTGCAATCGGTTAAGGATATGTTGCGGGATACGATGCACAGATCCTGAGGAGATATTTATGTTTCAGAAAATATTGATTGCAAACAGAGGGGAGATTGCGGTGCGGATCATTCGTGCCTGCCGGGAGCTCGGCATCCGCTCTGTTGCTGTTTATTCTACGGCGGACCGGGAGGCTCTGCACACGATGCTAGCGGACGAGGCCATCTGCATCGGCAAAGCGGCTCCCGCCGACAGTTATCTGAATATGGAACGTATCTTAAGCGCGGCGATCGCATCCAAAGCAGATGCGATCCATCCGGGCTTTGGTTTTCTTTCAGAGAATGCGAAATTTGCCCAGATGTGCCGCCAGTGTAATATCGTTTTTATCGGGCCGGATGCGGATATCATCTCCAGAATGGGGAATAAGCAGGAGGCCCGCAACACGATGATGGCGGCAAAAGTCCCGGTCGTCCCGGGTACGAAAGAGCCGGTATATCAGGCGGAGTACGGGCTGCAGCTGGCGAAAGAGATCGGTTTTCCGGTTATGATCAAAGCGGCCAGCGGCGGCGGCGGAAAGGGAATGCGCATTTCCAGATCAGCTGCTGACTTTAAGGAAAACTTTGAGGTGGCGCAGGCGGAGTCGGTGAATGGGTTTGCGGACAACACGATGTATATTGAAAAATATATCGAGCGCCCCCGTCACATTGAGTTTCAGATTCTGGCGGATAAGTATAGCAATGTGGTTTCCCTGGGGGAGCGCGACTGTTCCATCCAGAGGCGTCATCAGAAGATGGTGGAGGAATCCCCGTCTGTCGCGCTGGATGAGAAGCTCCGCAGAGAGATGGGAGAGGTGGCGGTGCGCGCGGCGAAAGCTGCCCATTATGAGAGTGCCGGCACCATTGAGTTCCTTCTGGATAAGGATAAGAATTATTATTTTATGGAGATGAATACGCGGATCCAGGTGGAGCACGGCGTGACAGAGATGGTGACGGGGATCGACCTGATCAAGGAGCAGATTTTCATCGCGGCCGGTGAGAAGCTGCATTTTAAGCAGAAGGATATCCATATCACCGGGCATGCCATCGAGTGCCGGATCAATGCGGAGAATCCGGAGAAAAATTTTATGCCCTGTCCGGGGAAAATAGAATTCCTCTATCTGCCCGGCGGCAATGGAATCCGTGTGGATACCGCCATTTTTGCGGGTTATCAGATTCCGCCAAACTATGACTCTATGATCGCGAAGATTATTGCTTTTGGCAAGGATAGAAAGGACGCGATTGATAAGATGCGGAGCGCTCTCGGCGAAGTCAATGTGGACGGAATTATCACGAATCTGGATTATCAGTATGATATCTGTCTCTAATACACATATCCGAGCCCAAGAGACCGACGCCTATGTCGTATGCCGTCA
>JAJQAD010000164.1 GCA_021204005.1 Clostridiales bacterium | reverse complement strand
AACACCCCCCACACCTTTTTTATTTACTTAAAAGTCGCCAACCGAGATCTACAAATCCCTATTCCTCTGCTGGTTCAGTTCTGTTGTTCGGGACAATCATATCAATAAACCCACAAAACCTGGAAAATCCGGGAAAAAGTGGGTAAGGAAGATGGTCATTAACCCACAAAACACAGGGAAACCGTAAAAGGTGGGTAAGAAAGACGATAATCAACCCACAAAACCCGGGAAAACCGGGAAAAAGTAGGTAAGGAAGATGGTAATAAACCCACAAAACCCGAGAAATCCGGAAAAAAGTAGGTAAGAAAAGGTATGGGTAAGGAGGAGGAAATGAAATGGCAGATATTGATTACGCAACACTGAAAAAAGGCGGCTTCATGCGTCAGAAACAGAAAGGATATTTTTCCCTGCGCCTGCAGGTGGTCGGCGGGAAACTGACAGCGGAAAATATCCGAAAGATTGCAGAGGTGGCGGATGAGTTCGGAAAAGGGTATATACATATGACTTCCCGACAGGGCGTGGAGATCCCTTTTATCCACATTGATGATATCGAAAAAGTGAAAGAGCGTCTTGCGGAGGGAGGCGTAAGCCCCGGCGTCTGCGGCCCGCGCGTCCGGACCGTGACGGCCTGCCAGGGCGGAGCTATTTGCCCAAGCGGATGTATTGATACCGCTGCTCTGGCAGAAAAGCTGAATGATCATTATTTTGGCAGGGAACTTCCCCACAAGTTTAAATTCGGCGTCACCGGCTGTCAGAACAATTGCCTGAAGGCAGAGGAGAATGATCTCGGCGTCAAGGGCGGAATGGAAGTAACCTGGAAATCGGATCTCTGCATTAACTGCGGCGTCTGTGAAAAAGCATGCCGCGAGGGAGCGATTACCTGTACAGACACCGAAGTCCTGATTGACCGGGAAAAATGCAATTACTGCGGACGCTGCGTGAAATCATGTCCGACCGAAGCCTGGGAGGGCGAGAGCGGCTACCTGGTTTCTTTTGGCGGTCTGTTTGGAAATAAGATATATACCGGAGAGCAGTTCCTGCCGCTGATCAGGAGTGAGGAGACATTCTTCCGGGTAGCGGATGCCGCAATCGGCTTTTTTGAGGAGAACGCCGAGGCCGGCGAGCGCTTCCGCTTTACCCTGCAGCGGGTCGGCGAAGAAGAATTCCGCAAGGTGATATGGGAAGCGTACAACAATGATTGATTGGCGGTAATACAAAGCATATACAAAAATCGAAGACCTACATTCGCAGGTTGCTTATTTGATGATGGAGTGATAATCCTGCGGCTTGCCCGCATTGTAGTGGATTGCATGCAAGCAAATCATGGGAGTGCAGCCGCACAGTTGGAAAAATCACAGGAAGAAATAATGGAAAGGAAGGAAGAGCATGGCTTACGAGATTGACGAGACGGTGGATATCACCGATGTGGTGTGCCCGGTTACCTTTGTAAAAGCAAAGGTAGCGTTGGAGGAACTGGATGACGGTCAGATTTTATCGATCCACATGAATGACGGGGAACCGGTGCAGAATGTTCCGCGGAGCATTAAAGAAGAGGGACATCAGATTTTGAAACTGTTAAAAAATGATGACAGCACGTATGATCTGATTGTGAGAAAGGTGGGTGATTAGATTATGGCAAAGAGAGTGACGGAGGCAGATTTTGAGACGGAAATACTGCAAAGCGACAAGCTGGCTATCGTTGATTTTTATTCTGACAGCTGCCTGCCCTGCAAGGCTGTCTCACCGCTGCTTGCCGAGCTGGAGGAGACCTATGCGGGTCAGGTGGTTGTGGGAAAGGTGAATGCGATTTACGATCGCGGACTGGCTTCGCTGTGGGAGGTGGTGTCAGCGCCGACCATTTTATTTTTGAAAAACGGAAAAGAGGTTGCACGGTTTTTCGGCGTGCAGAAAAAAGAGGACCTTGTTCGTGAAATTGAGAAGAATTTGTAGTTACCTTTCATGAGCAGCAATCCGTGGGTATTATCATCTGTAAAGGCTTTTGACCCCAACACCATTATAATTAAGGAAACAAAAGGATAAAAAGGATATGATACTTCAGATTGCTGCACGGTATAAGTTCGATTAAAGTGAGCCAATGCGCCGCGGAAAAGAATTTTGCGGCGCTTTGTTTGAAAACAGACAGGAGGGAATGAGAGTATTATGAACATTATCGTAGCCGGAGAAAAGAAATCCTATGAGGAAGGCATCACGGTGGAAAAACTGATCGAGGCGGAGAAGGTGGAAACGCCTCAGTATGTGACGGTTTCCGTGAACGAGGAGTTTGTGCAGAGGGCAGACTTTGCCACCCGTCAGCTGGCGGAGGGGGATGAAGTGGAGTTTCTTTATTTTATGGAAGGTGGAAGGTAATGGCTTTCACGAATGAGCAGCTAGAGCGCTATTCCAGACATATTATATTGAAGGAGGTCGGCGTGAAGGGACAGAAAAAGCTCCTGAACGCGAAGGTGCTGATCATCGGCGCCGGAGGATTGGGGGCACCTGCCGCGATGTACCTGGCGGCAGCCGGCGTCGGCACCATCGGTATTGCCGACGCGGATGAGGTGGATCTGTCAAACCTGCAGCGTCAGATTATTCACGGGACGCCGGATGTGGGCAAGGCGAAAGTGCAGTCCGCGAAGGAGACCATGAACCTGATGAACCCGGATGTCACGGTCAACACCTACCGGACATTTGTATCCGCAGATAATATACTGGACTTGATTAAAGATTACGATTTTATTATTGATGGGACAGATAATTTCCCTGCGAAGTTTTTAATTAACGATGCCTGCGTGATGGCTGAAAAACCGTTTTCCCATGCCGGTATCATCCGGTTTCAGGGACAGCTGATGACCTATGTGCCGGGGGAGGGACCGTGTTACCGCTGCGTCTTCCGCGATCCGCCGCCAAAGGATGCGGTGCCGACCTGCAAACAGGCCGGGGTGGTAGGCGCCATGGGCGGCGTCATCGGCAGCCTGCAGGCCATGGAAGCCATCAAGTATATCATCGGGCAGGGTCAGCTGCTGACCGGAACGCTGCTGACTTATGACGCACTGACGATGAACTTCCGGAAAGTGCCGCTGCCGAAGGATAATTCGGATTGCCCGGTCTGCGGGAAACATCCGACCATCACGAAGCTGATCGATTATGAGCAGGCAGAATGTGATATGAAACTATAAAGGCGGAAACAATCGGCAGGAGGACAGATGACAGACGTATTGATTATTGGGAGCGGTCCCGCGGGACTGAGTGCGGCGATCTATGCCGGACGCGCGGGATTGGATGTGCTGGTGCTGGACTCGAATGCTTATACGCCGGGACAGATCTGCGAGAGCGGACGGGTGGATAACTATTTGGGTTTTTATGGCATCAGCGGCTATGATCTGAGCAGCAAGTTCCTGGAACATGCCAGGGAAATGGGTACGGTTTTTTCGGAAGGAAAGGCCGTAAAATTGGAAAAAACCTCGATGGGCTGGACAACCCGGATTGACGGAGAAAGGGAAATTACTTCAAAGACCGTCATCTTTGCTGGAGGCGCGGAGCATAAGAAGCTTTCCGTGAAGGGGGAGGCAGAATTTGCCGGGAGGGGCGTTTCGTACTGCGCGCTCTGTGACGGCGCTTTTTTCAGCGATCAGGATGTAGCTGTTGTGGGCGGCGGGAATGCTGCTCTGGATGATGCACTGTATCTCTCCGGACTTTGCCGGAAAGTATATCTGGTTCATCGGCGGGAGGAGTTTCGAGGGTTCGCCGATACGGTAAAGCAAATCCGTGCAAAGAGTAACATTGAGGTTACCACGCCCCACCGACTGACTGCGGTCGAGGGGACAAAGATGGTGGAGGCCGTTATTCTGGAGGACGGGACACGGCTGGCGGTCAACGGCGTCTTTGTCTCTGTGGGTATGAAACCGGCTACGGAGCTGCTAAAGGGAATCGTGCAGCTGGATGAGACGGGCTACGTGATCGCGGATGAGTCCTGTGCAACTTCTGCGGAAGGTATCTTTGCTGCCGGGGACGTGCGCCGGAAAAATCTCCGCCAGGTGGCGACTGCAGTGGCGGATGGCGCCAACGCAGCCATGTCGGCGGCGGAGTATATAAAAACACATCAGGTATGAGGCTGCTGTTCGATTTTTTCACAGCCCGACAGCCTGAAATATCCCGCAAGGATGCGCCTGGTGAAATCGCGCCGCCGTTCGATTCTCTCACAGCCCGACAGCCTGAAACGCCTGATCCAGATCCCGGATAATGTCTTCCGGAGATTCGAGGCCGACGCTGAATCGAATAAACCCGTTCCTGAATTTTTCCGGATACAGGTGAATCCGCTCATCATAGCTCGGCTGCGGGAAAATCAGGCTTTCATCGTGCCCGAGGGAGACGGCGAAGGTGACTACTTTCAGCCTGGCGCAAAACTGTTCCACAGTCTTATCGTCCGCATTGACGCCGAAGGAGATCACACCGCCGAATCCGTTCTGCATCTGCCGTTTGGCCAGTTCGTGCCCCGAATGACTGGAAAGTCCGGGATAGGACACGAAAGTAACGTTTTCCCGCTGTTCCAGCCACCCGGCGTTTTCCAGTGCAGACCGGTTGATCCGTTCCATGCGCAGCGGGAAGGTAACGGAACCGCGGAAAATCTGCCATGCGTTAAAGGGGCTGATCACAGCACCCACATTGACCTGTGCTTCGTAGCGAATGCGGTCCATGGTCTCCAGGTCATTGGAGATAATCGCGCCTCCCTGCGCATCGCCGTGGCCGTTGATGAATTTTGTGAGCGCGTCAACCACAAAGTCCGCTCCAAGCTCCAGAGGTCTCTGGTTCAGCGGTGAGGCAAACGTATTGTCAACCGACAGGACTGCGCCGTTTTCATGGGCAATTTTTGCGATGGCGGCGATATCTGTGACTCCGACGGTCGGATTGTCCGGTGTTTCGATATGGACCAGCTTTGTGCCCGGCGTGACTGCCCGTTTCACCGCCTCCAGGTCAGTCATGTCTACCATAACCGTATCCACGCCGAATTTTTTGTTGAAGAGCTCGTGAAACATCCGGTAAACTGCCATATAGCTGACATTCGGATACACCACCCGGTCTCCGGATTGTAAAAGTGTCCAGAACAGGGCGTGCAGCGCGCCTACGCCGCTGGCCAGCACGATCGCGTCGTCCGCCTGATACAGGGCGGCGATTTTTTCTTCCAGCCAGTGCTGATTCGCACTCCCGTTTCTGGAATACATCAAAAGATCCGTGGAGGAGTAGTTGACCTGTGAGAGGTCATCCGGCAGTTTATAGCTGTTCGCCATGTGCAGCGGCCTGCGGACGGCGCCGGTTCCTTCGTCGTAGTCGGTTCCGGTGTGTATGGCCTGTGTGGAAATATCGTATTCTCTGAATTTGTTCTCTTTTTTTGACATCTGAAAACCTCTTTCTAAAGTCTGTTTTGAGTATCTTTGTTTATATAACCTTAAGCAATATAGTTATACTAAACACAATAACCTACTATGTCAATAGGTATATCGGGATTTAATAACAGAACTTTTGATTGTAAAAGGATGCGATTCGATGAAAAATCGGCTGCATGTTCCTGAAAAATCGCGCCGGATAATCAAAAAAATAATAAGCTGTTATAGACAAAAACTATAGCAGGCTATTTTTTTTATGTATTAGACGGAAAAACACCGGCATGATATGATAACATACATAACCTGTATGTAAACTATGAATAAGGCAAGAAGGAAAAAACAGATGAAGGTATATATCAAAGAAGACGATTTTAACCAGATTGTGGATTTTGCAAAGGCAAGAGTACCGGAGGAAGCCTGCGGCCTCATCGCCGGAACGCAGACAGAGGAAGAAAAACGGATTGAAAAGGTCTATTTTCTGACGAACATCGACCATACCAGTGAGCATTTTTCACTGGATCCGGCGGAGCAGTTAAACGCGGTAAAGGATATGCGGCGGCTGGGGTATAAGCCGCTCGGGAACTGGCACTCCCACCCGCAGACTCCGTCGCGTCCGTCTGCGGAGGACATCCGCCTGGCCTATGACAGCACGGCGAGCTACCTGATTCTGTCTCTGGCGGATGCGGACAATCCGGTACTGAATTCGTTTCATGTGGAGAATGGCAGCGCGGAAAAAGAAGAGCTTGTGATTCAATGATGGCAGAAAGCCAGGGAGGAAAAAGCGATGGCTAAGGAAAAACCGAACATTATACTGATTCTGACAGACGATCTGGGTTACGGCGATCTGTCCTGTTTTAACCCGGAGTCCAAAATCCGGACGGAACACATTGACGCAGTGGCGGCAGAGGGCCTGCGCAACACGGATTGCCATGCTTCCTCGGCGCTCTGCACACCTTCACGCTACGGACTTCTGACAGGCCGCTACAACTGGAGATCGCGCTTGAAAAGAGGCGTGCTTCCGGGGCAGTCCAGCCCATTGATCGAGGAGGGGAGGGAGACCATCGGAACGTTCCTGCAAAAGCAGGGATATCGCACCGCCTGTGTCGGAAAGTGGCACCTGGGAATGAACTGGACCGTGAAGGATGGCTATACTTTGCCTGAGACATATGAAGACCCCAACGGCGACCAGGATAAATGCGCGGCGGGGATTGATTTTACGGCGCCGATTGCGGACGGGCCGAACACACGGGGATTTGACTATTTCTTCGGGCTTCCGGCTTCTCTGGATCAGCCGCCGTTTGTGTATATCGAAAATGACCATGTGCTGACCCCGCCGGATCATATGATCGGCGTGCGCAGGCTGGACCGCGTGGGACCATCCCAGCAGACGGAGGTCGAGTACGGACCGGCGGCGCCCGGCCACGACCCCGCGAAAGTAGTTCCGGATATGGATGCGAAGGTGCTTTCCCTGGTGGATGATTATGCCGGAAAAGATCAGCCGTTTTTTATCTATTATCCGACCCCGGCGGTCCATGGACCGCTCCTGCCCGCGCCGGAATATCAGGGGAAATCCGGAATCGGCAGGTACGGGGACTTTGTCCTGCAGGTGGATGGATTTGTAGGAAAACTGGACGCGAAGCTGAAAGAAAAGGGAATTGCAGATAACACCATCCTGATTTTTACCAGTGATAACGGCTGCTCCGGAATCGCGGATTATCCGGCGCTGAAAGAGCTGGGTCATAACCCGAGTTATATTTACCGCGGGAAGAAAAGCGATATCTGGGAGGGCGGCCACCGCATACCGTTTATCGTTCGCTGGCCGGGACATGTACCGGCCGGAGCCGAGCGGAGCCAGACGACCTGCCTGACCGATGTGTTCGCGACCATCGCGGAGATTACGGGATTTACCTATGGGGATGACGCCGGGGAAGATTCCTTTTCCGCTTTATCTGTCTGGGAAGGCGGGACAGAGCCCATACGGGAGGATGTGATGCACCATTCGGTGTCGAATTACTCTCTCCGCCGCGGAAAGTGGAAGCTGGAGTTCTGCCCGGGTTCCGGCGGCATGGGACCGGAGGCGAAGATCCCGGCGAGCGGTATTCCCGGAGACGATACACCGTATCAGCTCTATGACCTGTCGACAGACATCCGGGAGCAGAATAATCTTTACGGACTTCGTCCTGAGATTGAGGAAGAACTGACTAATCTGGCGGCTTCTTACGTGAAAAACGGGCGCACCACACCGGGGAAACCCCAGAAAAATACGGAGTGTGAAAACTGGCCGGGACTCGAGTGGATGCCCTGACGCTTGAAATAGATCAGGCTATACAAGGCGGATACGTTGAAAATGGAATATTCTGTAGTCTTTCGGAAAAGTAATTCATGTTTACTGCGCAGCGCATATGGTGACGCAGAATACAATGTCCTGAAATGAAAGAACAGCCTTGCGGAGGACGGTATGAGTAATATTGCGCATTATGCATGGAAAAGGAATTGGAAATGGAACATATACTTGAGACGCGTCAGATTGATACTGATGTCTTGATTATCGGCGGCGGAACGGCGGGATGCTATGCCGCCCTGACACTCAGCCGGAAATCAGCGCTGTCCGTTCTGATCGCGGAGAAAGCGGATATCCGACGCAGCGGCTGCCTGGCGGCGGGCGTCAATGCGCTGAACGCGTACATCACGGAGGGCCGGACGCCGCAGGATTATGCGGATTACGCGGCGAAGGATGCGGCGGGAATCGTGCGGCAGGATCTCCTGCTGACGGCGGCAGAATTATTTAATGAGGTCACAGCGGACTTAGAGCAGCTGGGGCTGGTCATTTTAAAGGATGAAAACGGAAAATATGTGTCCCGCGGCACCCGGAATATCAAGATTAACGGGGAAAATATCAAACCGATTCTCGCGGACGCCGTACTGCAGTCAGAGCGTGTGACAGTATTGAACCGGGTCAATATCACAGATCTGCTGGTGGATCATAATAAAGTTTACGGTGCAGTTGGATTTTCCGTGACAGAGCGGAAAGCGTATATCATCCGTGCAAAATCCGTGCTGGTGGCGACGGGAGGAGCCGCGGGGCTGTATAAACCCAACAACCCCGGCTTTTCCAGACATAAAATGTGGTATCCGCCGTTTCTGACCGGAGCGGGGTACGCCATGGGGATCCGTGCAGGCGCGGAGATGACCTCTTTTGAGATGCGTTTTGTCGCGCTTCGGTGCAAGGACACCATCGCGCCGACCGGGACCATCGCACAGGGAGTCGGCGCCCGGCAGGTCAACGCAAAAGGATATATGTATGAGAATCAGTACGGCATCGCCACAAGCGAGCGAATCTACGGAACCGTGATGGAAAACCGGCTCGGAAACGGCCCCTGCTATCTGAAAACGAGCGGTATCTCCGGACAGCAGCAGGAGGAACTCTTAAAAGCTTATCTGAACATGTGTCCGGCCCAGACCCTGAAATGGATGGAACAGGGCGCGGGTCCCGCAGAGCAGGATGTGGAGATCGAGGGGACGGAGCCCTATGTCGTAGGCGGACATACCGCCAGCGGATATTGGGTGGATACCTGCAGGGAGACGACGATCCGCGGATTGTTTGCCGCAGGGGATGTGGCGGGCGGCTGCCCGCAGAAATACGTCACCGGCGCCCTGGCGGAGGGAAAAATCGCGGCGGAGAGCATTCTCGCCTCGCTGCAATCCGCGGATGCTGCGCAGGAAGAGTCTGATGACGCTCCTGCAGCAGAAAGCGGACGTGGCGAAGCAGCAGAAGCGGGTCCGGTTGCCGGGGCAAATGCGAATGAAAAAGCGGGAACGGGCGGGAAAACAGAATCGGGCGGGAAAACGGAAACCGGCCGGGGAGCGGAGGCGATTTTACGAAAACAGGCTGACGCTGTCCTTGACACCTACGCCCGCATCCTCAGTGAGGCGAACGCGCCCTACACGGCGGAGGAACTGGAGGAACGGATGCAGAAAGTTATGGACGAGTATGCCGGCGGCATTTCCACCCACTATGCTTATACAGAGCGGCGGCTTCGCCTGGCGGATGCTGAGATCGACCGGCTGGCTGCCCTGACAGAGCGCCTGACTGCCTCGAACATGCATGAACTGCTTTTTGTGTATGAACTGCGGGATCGGCTGACGGTCTGTAAGACGCTGATTTTCCATCTTCTGAACCGCAAAGAAACCAGATGGCATATTTTCGGGGAAAATCAGGATTATCCCGAGACAAATCCGGAGTGCTTTGCCTATCTGAACTCCCACATAAAGGATGGAAAGAGGGAAGCTTTGTGGAGAAAGATTGTGACGGAAAACGAATTCCGGCATACGGATGCCGTATTTGCCGATGGCAGATGCAAAGATGTAGAAGAGGACGGGCAGCCGATGTGCATGCCTGTTCACCAGGCTTGCGCAAAGTATCCCCAGCGCGACACTTTTTAAGATAGATGAAGGAGAGTGCGTATGAGTATACGAATCAACCGTGAACGCTGCATCGGCTGCGGCAGTTGCGCCGCGGTCTGTCCCGGGACGCTGATCTCTGTGGCGGACGGATGCGCTCAGATGGATTACCCGCGGGATTGCTGGGGATGTGTCTCCTGCGTCAAAGAATGCCCGGCGGGAGCCATAGATTTTTTCCTGGGTGCGGACATCGGAGGGAACGGAAGCGTGATGAATGTGGAGAAAAGCGGCGAAATCCTGCGCTGGCATATTCGAAAGGTGGATGAAACGGAGGTGGTCATCGACGTAAACCGGCGGGACGCGAACCGATATTAAAGTTAGTAGTAAGGAGATTGTTATGAATGGATTGTCACATTTGGATGAACTGGAGGCGGAGGCGATTTATATCATCCGGGAGGTAGTTGCGGAGTGCGAAAAGCCTGTGATGCTGTACTCTATCGGGAAGGACAGCTCTGTGATGCTGCATCTGGCGTTGAAAGCGTTTTACCCGGAGAAACCGCCGTTTCCCTTTTTACATGTCAACACGACATGGAAGTTTCACGAGATGATTGAGTTCCGCGATAAAAGAGCGGCGGAGCTCGGCATCGAGATGCTGGAGTATATCAACGAGGATGGCGTTAAGGCGGGCATCAACCCGTTTGATCACGGCGCCAGCTATACGGATATCATGAAAACCCAGGCGTTAAAGCAGGCTCTGGAGAAATACGGCTTCACGGCGGCTTTCGGCGGCGGCCGGAGGGATGAGGAGAAAAGCCGGGCAAAAGAGCGAATTTTTTCCTTCCGCAATGCTGCCCAGGCCTGGGATCCGAAAAACCAGAGGCCAGAGGCCTGGAAGCTTTTTAACACGGAGCTTTACAAAGGAGAAAGCATCCGTGTCTTCCCGATCTCCAACTGGACGGAGAAGGATATCTGGCAATATATCAAGAGAGAAAATATCCCTATTGTGCCCCTGTACTTTGCGGCCGAACGGCCGGTGGTTTACCGGGACGGCAACATTATCATGGTGGACGACGACCGGATGCGGCTGCTTCCCGGCGAGGTGCCGGAGATGAAGAGCGTCCGCTTCCGCACGCTGGGCTGCTACCCGCTCTCGGGCGGCGTTGAGTCGCATGCGACGACGCTGGACCAGGTAATCGAGGAGACCTTAAGTTCCGTGGAATCAGAGCGGACCAGCCGCGTCATCGATAAGGACGGCGGCAATGCCAGCATGGAAAAGCGAAAGAGGGAGGGATATTTCTGATGAACAGTTTGTTGAAATTTATCACCTGCGGTAGCGTGGACGACGGGAAATCCACGCTGCTCGGCCATATCCTGTATGACGCGAAGCTTTTGTATGCGGATCAGGAAAAAGCGCTGATCTTGGACAGCAAGGTGGGATCCCGCGGCGGCGAAATCGACTACTCTCTCCTCTTAGACGGACTGACCGCGGAGCGGGAGCAGGGCATTACCATCGACGTGGCTTATCTCTATTTTACGACGGAGCGGCGCAGCTTTATTGCTGCTGACACACCCGGCCATGAGGAGTACACAAGGAACATGGCGGTGGGCGCTTCCTTTGCAAGCCTGGCGGTGGTCATGGTGGACGCGGAGCATGGCGTCCTGTCCCAGACGCGGCGGCACGCGCGGATCTGCGCCCTGATGGGTATCCGTTATTTTGTCTTTGCCGTAAACAAGATGGATCTGGTAGACTATCGGGAGGACCGTTTTGAAGAAATCAGGAAAGATATTGACACCCTGTCCGAGGAGCTGGGGCTGCAGCATGTAAAAATCATACCGGTCAGCGCGACGCAGGGGGATAATATCACTCAAGCGCTGGATCATATGCCGTGGTATCAGGGCGGCACGCTGCTGGATTATCTGGAGACAGTTGATGTGTCGGAAGATGAAAAGCAGGATACGTTCTATCTTCCCGTACAGCGCGTGTGCAGGCCGGATCATACGTTCCGGGGATTTCAGGGGCAGGTGGAAAGCGGCCGTGTTGCGAAAGGGCAGAAGCTTACCGTACTTCCCGGCGGGGAATCTGCGCATGTAAAAGCGATACATGTCGGGTTTGACGAGGTTCCGGAGGCAGTTGCCGGCCAGGCCGTTACCATACAGCTGGACCGCGAGGTGGATGTAAGCCGCGGCTGCGTCCTCGCCAATACGGATCGTCTGCCTGTGGCGAAGAAAGTAAGCGCGACCCTGCTGTGGATGGATGATGAGCCGCTGTTTGCCGGAAAAGAATATCTGATCCGGACCGGCACGAAAAAGATCAGCAGCGTCGTCACTTCCATTGAATACAAGACCGACGTGAACACCGGCGAACATTTGCCGGCAGAGAAGCTGGAGAAAAATGAGATTGCCCTCTGCCGTCTGGAACTGGCAGAGAATATTGTCGTAGATGCCTTTGATACAAATAAAACGCTGGGCGAGTTAATCCTGATCGACCGGGTCAGCCATGCAACTTCTGCCTGCGGCGTGGTAGAAAATGTGGGTGAGGAGGTGGAGAAGCCATATTTTGAGAAAGGACATATCCGAACCGACGGCTACATTTTTGAGGAGTTTTACTTCAATATAGACAATGCGCTGCTTTCACGGGCAAATGAGGGAGGGAAAACGTATCACGTGGGTGATGAGGTGCCGGTGCGGGGCGACAGTTTCCATTATCCGGAGACGTTTGATATCCTGGCGGTAAAAAGCGATGCGGCAATCCTGATCCGCAGACACAGGATTGAGGATATCCTGCCGCTGTCCGAGTACAATTACACGGGACTTCCCACACTGGATGCCAGAGGATTTGAGATTCAGATCCGCGGGGAGGCGGACTATCAGGACTACCTGTATGAGCGCCGGAATATGGATGAGGGGAATCATGTAAAATTTTATGATAAATGGTTCCGTTTTGAAACGTATCGGAGAATTATCTGCACGGATAATTTCTGGATGATATGAGCGCAGGCAATGAGCCACAGGCTCGCTCCCTGAGCACGGCGGAGTAGTGGTACTTGAATTTTAGAACCATAGGAGGATATATCCATGCAGAGCATTTTGATAAAAGATACGACAAAAGAAGAGCGGGAAAATATTGTTCGGCGCTCTCTCGACTGCGGCGGAGGAGGATGTGAGTTTTGTTCCGCCTGTTCAATTGGCGGCGGGAATCCGTATGACATGTACCAGCCGTACATAGACGGTGAAAAAGAAATTGCCCAGATTAATGCGGAGTATAATGCCAGATATGTGCTGGGTTAGCTGATAAATATAATGAGAAGGGAAGCCATCTGACATGCGTAGCAGTCATTTCCGTTTGCTATAAAACTGAGGGAGAATGTCTATGATGAAAAAGGTGAAGAAAATGGTTTCAGCGTGGCTGGACCGTCTTGCGAAAGAAAATCAAAAAGAGTTTCCGGATGGAAAAGCGGACTGCTGCAAATTGAATGATACCAGAAAGAAATCGTCCTGATCATGGAAAAAGGAGGATATTATGCCGGCAGCAAGCATACTGATCAAACCGGCTTCGGCCAACTGCAACATGGATTGCAGATACTGCTTTTATAAGTGTCTGAGCAGTAACCGGACGGAGTACGATAAAGGATTTATGACTGACGAGACGCTGGAACAACTGGTGAAGGGAGCCATCGACTATGCGGATGGCTTCCTTACTTTTGCGTTTCAGGGAGGGGAACCCACGCGTTGCGGGATTGAGTTTTATCGGAAAGTCCTTGCGCTGCAGAAAAAGTATAATACGAAGCATCTGGAGATTGAGAATACGATACAGACTAACGGACTGCTGATTGATGAACAATGGGCAAACTTCCTGTCGGAGAATCATTTCCTCGTGGGGCTGTCTCTGGACGGTCCGCGCAAGATTCATGATCGATATCGTGTCGGATATGATGGAAAGGGTTCTTTTTTCCGCGTCATGCACGCGGCAGAACTGTTTGATCGTTATCATGTAGACTATAATGTTCTCTGTGTCGTGACGGAGGAATCCTCGAAGCACGCGGTATCTGTTTACCAGTTTTTTCGAAAACATGAAATGACTTTTCTACAGTTTATTCCCTGCATGGATGAGAAAGATCGATATCGGCATACATGTGTGGTTGAAAAAGATGGCAGCGGTGAAAATCCGGCGTCAGGATATTCCACGCCAGCCGTAACGGCTTTGTCCTACGGAAAATTCCTCTGCGAGCTTTTTGATCTCTGGTATGAGGATTTCAGCCGCGGTGTACAGATCGACATCCGCATGTTTTCCAACCTTGCACAGCTGGCGGCAGGTTATCCTGCGGAGGAGTGCGGTATGAATGGATGCTGCAGCTGCTACTTTGTGACGGAAGGCAACGGGGACGTTTATCCGTGCGATTTTTACTGCTCGGATGAATGGCGTCTCGGGACGGTGGCGGATTTTTTTGAAGAGCTCGTGCAGTGTGAGCGGGCAAAGCGATTTGTGGAAATTTCCCTGCAGAAGGATGAACGCTGCCAGGACTGCTCGTACTTTTCGCTCTGCCGCGGCGGCTGCCGAAGATGGAGAGAGCAGGCGGGGATAGAGAAGCCGGGGCGCAACCGGTTGTGTGAGGCGTACCGGATGCTGTTTGCACATGCGGGGGAGCGGATTGCGCTGCTTGGAAACATTATATCCGAAAGGTATGGAACCAGAGTGCCGGAATAATTATCATAAACGGATATTACTTTTCAGGCAGTCTTGTGTTTTTTGATATTTCACGGATGAGTGCTGTTTCATATCGTTCACCTTTATTTAAGAATACAACTCCGGTCTGCGCAGCGACACATATGGGCGGCTATCACCTCTCCTGCGATTATTGTCTATGTCAATGTCAACATAGATAAGCTGCTCCCGGTCGTCAGCTTTGGCTATAAGATTTCCGTCAGCATCCGCAGCAAGGGATTCCCCTGCAAACACCATCTGCCCCTCGGTTCCCGTTCGATTGCACATAACAACGGGGATACAGTTTTGGAACGCCTGCACACGGATTTCCCATTCAAACATGGTGAGCGGCTCTGCATTTGTGTTTGCCGTTGGTATCAGAATCAAATCCGCGCCCTTCAGTTTTTCTGTCCGGATACTTTCCGGATAGTGGCGATCAAAGCAAACTACAA
>JAJQAD010000142.1 GCA_021204005.1 Clostridiales bacterium | reverse complement strand
GATAAAGGTCTCTCCCCCGCCCAGCATACGATATCCTTCGCCTTTTGCGCATAGGTCTTTGCAAGCTGCACATCTCTGTCGGTTCCCCTCCCGTAATACAGCCGCTCCGCCGTCAGAAACTGTGACGTTTCGTGACCCTGGTCAGCCGCCTTCTTAAACCAGTAAAATGCCTGCTTTGCATCCTCCTTTACACCCCAGCCATTCCGGTAAAAAATACCCATCCAGAACATAGCCGACGGATCGCCCTCCTCCGCTTCTTTCTTATATTCCTCCGCGGCTCTGGCATACCAGTATTGCGCCGCCTGCACATCCTTCCGTATTTCTCTGCCCGTAAGGAAATTATACGCCAGGCTTCTCTGCGCGAGCGGATCTCCCTGCCGCGCAGCCAGATCATACCATTTATTCGCTTCCCTGTAATCCTTCCAACCTGGATGGAATAATCCTTCCTTATCCTTCCAACCTGAATGGAATCCTCTCTCATTCGCGCAGCAGTTTCCTACCCACCACTGGGAACGCGCATGTCCCACCTGGGCGCCATTCAGAAACACATTAAATGCCTGCTCATACTTTCCCTCGTTGTAGAGATCCCTGCCTTTCTGGCAAAGCGCTTCCGGATCCGTGACCGCCGCGTCATCCTGAATCACCTGGTTCAGAAGAGCAAATACTCCCTCCTTATGTTTCGATAAATGAAACTCAATCCGGCCGCCGTCCTTATAATTTACCGCATACCGGCCTGCAGCTTCATCAAGCACCTCAACGCCCGCCATATTGTACAGCGGCAGACGGACTATCCGGTTTTTCCTTTTTTGATCAAACTCGGAACTGTACAGATAGGAACTGGTTAACACAAATCCTTTCTTCCCGTTCTTTAAGCCTGTAATATCGCAGAGGGATCTTCTGCTAAATATCAGTTCCTCATCATCGTGAAAATAATAAGATTTTGCAGCATTATTGCGCGCCCTCTCACTGACCTGGGTGTCAGCCTCCTTTTTGATATCCTTAAAGGGCATCCCCGCTGCGCAGGCCGCCTGCAGCACACGTTCGTATCTTTCTTCCGTCAACATGGTTTTCTCCTCCTCATTTAACATTGAGGGCAAAAGCCCTTACAAATTCACCATCTCGCAGGCCGCGCGGATCAGCTGACGCGCATCCTCCCCGCGAAGCATACGCGGATTCAGCGAATTGTTGTTCAGGCGAAAACGGTCCAGCGCATCCGCATCCTTTAAAATCCGCAGAAGCTTTCTGCAGTCTTCCGTCCCCCGTGCGTCCGTAATCCCATATTTTCGGAAAACGTCGCCGGCACTTTGATCGTCCAGGCTGTGTGCGGCGATCACCGCCCGGATCCGCGCACGCTCCTCCTCGCTGTATCCGGCGCAGATTCTGTCAATCTGCTCTGCGCCCCGCGCACCGTGCGCAGGGTCCCGCGTGTCATCTCTTCTGCCGACATCATGATATTTCGCGCATTCGATGCACAGCGCAAACAGCTCCTCAGGGAGACTGTCCGCCGCCATCCGGGCGGACAGTACCGCCACGCGCTCGATATGGCTTTGTCCGTGAATGTAGCTGACATACAATTCCTGTGTCTGCAATTCATTCATCAGCCGCACAAACATCCCGGAGCAGCGGCTTTTTTTGATCTCCGCTGCCACCTCCGCTGCAGTGTACTGGGGCGTTGCCAGATCCGAATAATGGCGTTCCAGAATCATATCCGCGATCTCCCCGCTGCGCTTCCATCGCCTGCGGCCGAACACTTCTTCCAGAAGCAGGGATTTTGTAAATATACGTTGATCCGGTCTCACTTTCTATCCTCCTGCAGCTTCACCCACATGGCCGGGCGGATGTAAATTTTACAGTCCACACCATCCCCGCTCAGCCCAATATTCGATCCGGCTCCACAACTGCAGACATAGCCCCTATAGCGATTCGCAGCCCCCGGAGTGCGGAGCCACCAGCATCTGATCTGCGTCCCGTTCGCAGCAAGAGCATAAGGCGTAGGTGTCGACTCAGCATCGTCTCCTCCAAGATCCACATAATCATATTTCAGGCCGGTACTGTAGGTCTCTGTGTGGGCACGCGCCCGCTTCCCGGGAGCCGTAAAGAAACGGACGGCCTCATCCACACTCAGGCAGAAAATACTGTCGACGGTGGATTCGCTCACATCACCACGCTTTCCTTCACTTTTTAACGGATACTCACTGCTGTAACCGTTCTTTACCTCAACCATCTGGATTTTTTCCTGTTCCTCCACAGAGAATGCATCCCAAAAGAAATCTTCATTCAGCCATTTCCGAAGTTCACTGTCCTTCCAGCTAACCGTATTATTCCGGTCGTATGGCCTGCTGTACAGATAATATTTGCTGATAAGTAAAACCATCTCTTCCCGCCTTGCAAGCGTTAACCACTCAATCGGTGCTTTCGTACCATCCTTCTGCGTCGGGTAAGAGCCAAACTCTACCGTTTCCCGATCATAAATTGCAACTGTCTCGTACCGGGAATTCAGATCCAGGGGCTTATGCGTCTCTTCATATATCATCCGGAGCACATCCATCGCCTTTTCAGACCCGGCTTTCTGAGCCTTCTCCGCATATGTCTTTGCACGCTGCAGGTCTTTGGCGACACCTGTTCCTGTGCACATCAGTTCCGCCATCCGGCACAGCGCGTCCTCGTTGCCGCGATCCACAGCCTTCTCATACCA
>JAJQAD010000122.1 GCA_021204005.1 Clostridiales bacterium | reverse complement strand
ATTTTGACAAGGCTGGCGTTTCCGGCAAGAGATATGTCCGCGAGTTCAAGTTTGAGAACGCGGAAGAGTACAAGCCGGCAGACGAGATCAAAGCAGACATTTTTGCCGAGGGCGACAAGATCGATGCGACAGCCATTTCCAAAGGTAAAGGTTATCAGGGCGCGATCAAGCGGTTCGGCCAGCACAGAGGCCCCATGGCTCATGGTTCCAAATTCCATCGCCATCAGGGTTCCAACGGCGCCTGCTCCTCACCGAGCAAGGTGTTCAAGGGCAAAGGAATGCCGGGCCACATGGGAAGCGTGAGAGTCACGGTCCAGAATCTGGAAGTGGTCCGCGTGGACGCTGAGAACAATTTGCTGTTAATCAAAGGCTCTGTACCGGGCCCGAAGAAATCTTTAGTGACGATCAAGGAATCCGTTAAGGGTTAATTGATCCTGGAAAGGAGGACATACAGATGGCTAATGTATCTGTTTATAATATGGAAGGCAGCGCAGTCGGCTCCATGGAACTGAACGATGCTGTTTTCGGTGTAGAGATAAATGAACATCTGGTGCATATGGCGGTTGTGCAGCAACTTGCCAACAAGCGCCAGGGAACACAGAGTGCAAAGACCCGCTCTGAGGTCAGCGGCGGCGGCAGAAAGCCCTGGAGACAGAAGGGGACCGGCCATGCGAGACAGGGTTCCATCCGGGCACCGCAGTGGAAAGGCGGCGGAGTTGTATTTGCTCCGAAGCCGAGAGATTACTCTTTCAAAATGAACAAGAAAGAGAAGAGAGCTGCTTTAAAGTCTGCGCTTACCAGCAGAGTACAGGATGAGAAGTTCCTTGTCCTGGATGAACTGAAGTTGGATGCGATCAAGACAAAGGATTTTGTAAAAGTATTGAATAACCTGAAGGTTTCCAAGGCTTTGGTTGTGCTGGGCGATAAGGATTTTGTGATTGAAAAGTCCGTAGCCAATGTTCCGGGTGTCAAGACGGCGATTGCTTCCACAATCAATGTATACGATATCATGAAATATGACACCGTGATCACGACAAAGGCCGGAGTAGAAAAGATCGAGGAGGTATATGCATAATGGCAAACGTACAATATTACGATGTAATCCTCAAACCGGTTGTGACAGAGAAGTCCATGAACCTTATGGCGGAGAAAAAGTACACATTCCTGGTTCATCCGGAATCAACCAAAAGTATGATTAAAGAGGCTGTTGAGAAGATGTTCGACGGCGTCAAGGTTGAGAGCGTCCGCACGATGAACTGCGAGGGCAAGAATAAGAGACGCGGCATGACCTACGGCAAGACGGCAAAGACGAAGAAAGCCATTGTCAAGCTTACCGAGGAGAGCGCAGACATTGAGATTTTCGCAGGTCTGTAGACCGGAGGCGGCCGGGCGGCAGAGAAAAAATGACTGCCGGAACGGCGGGCGAGATGATGCTTTCGTATTTGTTAGGTTATTAAGAAGATAGAAGAGAGGAGAAAATTATGGGAATCAAGACATATAACCCATATACACCTTCCAGAAGACAGATGACAGGATCTGATTTCTCTGAGGTCACCAAAAAGACTCCCGAGAAATCCCTCGTGGTTGCCATTCCGAAGCATTCTGGACGGAATAATCAGGGTAAGATTACAGTAAGACATCATGGCGGCGGCGCCAAGAAAAAATACAGAATCATCGATTTCAAGAGAAATAAGGACGGCATCCCGGCAACCGTAATCGGCATCGAGTACGATCCGAACCGGAGCGCCAACATCGCACTGATCAGCTATGCAGACGGTGAGAAAGCATATATTCTGGCTCCGGAAGGCCTGACCGACGGCATGAAGGTCATGAACGGACCGGAGGCTGAGGTTCATGTAGGAAACTGCCTGCCGCTGGCTAACATCCCGGTTGGTACCCAGGTGCACAACGTGGAGCTGTATCCCGGCAAGGGCGGCCAGATGGTACGCGCAGCCGGCATGAGCGCACAGCTTATGGCAAAGGAAGGCAAATATGCGACCCTCCGTCTTCCCTCCGGTGAGATGAGAATGGTTCCGATCAATTGCCGCGCGACGGTTGGCGTCATCGGCAACGCGGATCACAACCTGATCAACTATGGTAAGGCCGGCCGCAAACGCAATATGGGCGTCCGCCCGACGGTACGCGGTTCTGTTATGAACCCGAACGACCATCCGCACGGCGGCGGCGAGGGCAGAGCTCCTGTCGGACGTCCGGGCCCGAGCACACCGTGGGGCAAACCTGCTCTCGGCTTAAAGACCAGAAAGAAACACAAACAGTCGAACAAGATGATCGTTAGAAGACGCGACGGCAGAGCGATCAAATAGGAGGGAAAAGAATGGCACGTTCATTAAAAAAAGGACCGTTTGCTGATGAGAGTTTACTCAAGAAGATTGACGCTATGAACGCTTCCGGTGACAAGGCTGTGATCAAGACCTGGTCCCGCCGTTCCACGATCTTCCCGCAGATGGTTGGACATACAATTGCAGTTCATGATGGCAGAAAGCATGTACCCGTATATGTGACAGAGGATATGGTAGGCCACAAGCTCGGTGAGTTTGTTCCGACCAGAACCTACAGGGGACACGGCAAGGACGAGAAGAAGTCCAGAGTAAGATAAGAAGAAGGAGGTTATATCCATGGCAAAGGGACATAGATCACAGATCAAACGTGAGAGAAATGCTCAGAAAGATACCAGACCTTCCGCTAAGTTGTCTTACGCAAGGGTTTCGGTGCAGAAAGCTTGTTTTGTGCTGGATGCGATCCGCGGCAAGGATGTAAAGACCGCTCTCGCAATCCTGATGTACAATCCGAGATACGCTTCGGGCATCATTGAGAAATTATTACGGTCAGCGATTGCAAACGCTGAGAACAATAACGGGATGAATATCGACGACCTTTATATTGAGGAGTGCTATGCGAATAAAGGCCCTACAATGAAACGGATTCGCCCGAGAGCACAGGGCAGAGCTTACAGGATCGAGAAGAGAATGAGCCATATCACCATCGTGCTGAATGAAAGGTAGGAGGTTAAAGCATGGGACAGAAAGTAAATCCTCATGGATTGAGAGTTGGTGTGATCAAAGACTGGAGCTCCAAGTGGTATGCAGAGAAAGAGTTTGCGGATTACCTGGTTGAAGATTACAATATCAGAAAGTTCTTAAAGAAAAAATTATACAGTGCCGGCATCTCCCATATCGATATCGAGAGAGCAGCGGATCGTGTAAAGGTTACCGTTTACACGGCAAAGCCGGGTGTTGTCATCGGTAAAGGCGGCGCTGAGATTGAGAAAGTAAAGAAAGAGCTTCAGAAGCTGACAGACAAGAAACTGATCGTCGATATCAAAGAGGTAAAGAGACCCGACCGCGACGCACAGCTTGTGGCGGAGAACATTGCCGCACAGCTTGAGAACCGTATCTCTTTCCGCCGTGCCGTAAAGTCCTGCATGAGCAGAACCATGAAGACAGGCGCAAAGGGAATCAAGGCTGCCGTATCCGGACGTCTTGGCGGAGCGGATATCGCCCGCAGCGAGTTCTACAGCGAGGGAACCATCCCGCTGCAGACCTTACGCGCAGATATTGACTATGGCTTCGCGGAGGCGGACACCACCTATGGCAAAGTAGGTGTGAAAGTCTGGATTTACAATGGCGAAGTTCTTCCGAAAAAAGCAGTGGAAGGGAGAGATAAATAATGTTAATGCCGAAGAGAGTAAAACATCGGAAACAGTTCCGCGGTACGATGAGAGGAAAGACCATGAGAGGCAACACGATCACTTACGGTGATTATGGTATCGTCGCTATGGAGCCCTGCTGGATCAAGTCCAACCAGATCGAAGCTGCCCGTATCGCCATGACCCGTCATATGAAGCGTGGCGGTAAAGTATGGATCAAGATCTTCCCTGACAAACCGGTAACGGCCACCCCGGCTGAGACCCGAATGGGTAAAGGTAAAGGTGCACTGGAGTACTGGGTAGCAGTAGTGAAGCCCGGCCGCGTGATGTTTGAGGTTGCCGGAGTACCCGAAGAGGTTGCCCGTGAGGCTCTCCGCCTTGCCGTGCATAAACTGCCGTGCAAGTGCAAGATTGTTTCACGTGAAGATTTAGAAGGCGGTGAATAGAATGAAATCGGTTAAATATTTAGAAGAGTTGAGAGCACAGAGTCCTGCCGAGTTAAACAACCAGTTAGTAGCTGCGAAAAAAGAGCTTTTCAATCTCCGGTTCCAGAACGCTACCAATCAGTTGGAGAATACTGCAAGACTGAAAGAAGTGAAAAAGAATATTGCCAGAATCAAGACTGTAATCGCTGAGAAGGCGGAATAAGCCCCGGCTGAGTCATTGAAAGGAGAATTCTCGTGGAAGAAAGAAATCTTAGAAAAACCCGTGTCGGCAAAGTGGTCAGCGATAAGATGGATAAGACCATTGTCGTTGCTGTCGAGGACAACGTCAGACATCCGCTTTACGGCAAGATTGTAAAGAAAACGTATAAATTAAAAGCTCATGACGAGAAAAACGAGTGCGGCATCGGCGATACCGTGAGAGTCATGGAGACAAGACCTCTTTCCAAAGAGAAGAGATGGAGACTGGTCGAGATTATGGAGAAAGCGAAATAAGGAAAAGGAGGCTGCCAGTATGATTCAGCAGGAAAGCAGACTGAGAGTAGCTGATAACACAGGCGCAAAAGAGATCCTTTGCATTCGTGTTATGGGCGGTTCTACAAGAAGATATGCGCGCGTTGGTGATATTATTGTTGCAACGGTTAAAGATGCAACACCAGGCGGAGTTGTCAAAAAAGGTGATATTGTAAAAGCGGTTGTTGTTCGTACCAAGCGGGAGATCCGCAGAAAAGACGGTTCCTATATCCGTTTCGACGAGAACGCTGCCGTGATCATCAAGGACGACAAGACTCCGAGAGGAACACGTATTTTTGGACCGGTTGCCAGAGAGCTTCGTGAGAAACAGTTCATGCGTATCGTTTCTCTTGCTCCGGAAGTATTATAGGAGGTAGCGATTCATGCTTAAAATTAAAAAAGGTGATACAGTCAGGGTGATTGCCGGCAAAGATAAAGATAAAGAAGGCAAAGTGATCGCTGTTGACGCAAAGACAAACAGAGTGACCGTTGAGGGCATCAACATGATCACAAAGCATACAAAACCGAGCATGGCAAACCAGGCCGGCGGCATTGTCCAGCAGGAAGCGCCGATCGACATTTCCAATGTCATGTATCTTGCAGATGGAAAGCCCTCCAGAATCGGATTCGTCTTTGATGGTGTTGATGAAAAAGGCAAACCGATCAAGAAGCGTGTTGCCAAAAAGACGGGCAAGATCATTGATTAAGGGGTAAAGGAGGTCCATCAAGTTGAGTAGATTGAAAGAAACCTATCAAAATGAGATCGTAGACGCTATGATCAAAAAATTTGGTTATAAGAATATCATGCAGGTACCGAAGCTCGAGAAAGTTGTTATCAACATGGGCGTCGGAGAGGCGAAAGAGAACGCCAAGATTCTGGAATCTGCCATGAAAGATCTGGAGACCATTTCCGGACAGAAGCCGATCAAGACCATTGCCAAGAAGTCTGTCGCTAACTTCAAGCTCAGAGAAGGTATGGCAATCGGCTGCAAAGTAACCCTGCGCGGCGAGAAGATGTATGAGTTCGTGGATCGTCTGATCAACCTTGCTCTTCCCCGTGTACGTGACTTCCGCGGCGTAAATCCGAACTCTTTTGACGGCAGAGGCAACTATGCGCTCGGCATCAAAGAGCAGCTGATCTTCCCGGAAATCGAGTATGACAAGATTGATAAGGTGCGCGGCATGGATATCATCTTTGTCACGACGGCACAGACAGACGAAGAGGCACGCGAGCTGCTGAAACAGTTCAATATGCCGTTTGCGAAATAACAGGAGGGAATTTTTATGGCTAAAACATCTTTAAAAGTAAAACAGCAGCGCAAACAGAAATTCTCTACCAGAGAATATATCCGCTGCAGAATTTGCGGGCGTCCGCATTCTGTGTTGAAAAAGTACGGCATCTGCAGAATCTGCTTCCGTGAGCTGGCCTACAAGGGCGAGATTCCGGGTGTGAAAAAGTCTAGTTGGTAAGGAGGAGGCAGAACATGAGAACGACAAACGATCCAATCGCAGATATGCTTACAAGAATCCGCAATGCGAATACTGCAAAGCATGATACAGTAGATATTCCTTCATCCAAGATGAAACTCGCGATTGCTGAGATTTTATACAATGAAGGCTACATCACAAAGTATGAGATCATTCCGGACGGAAACTTCGAGGCGATCCGTGTCACCTTAAAGTACGGTGCGGATAAGAACGAGAAGGTCATCTCCGGTATTAAGAGAATTTCAAAGCCGGGTCTGCGTGTGTATGCGGGCAAAAATGAGATTCCGAAGGTACTTGGCGGACTGGGCATCGCGATTCTTTCCACGAACCAGGGCGTGATCACAGACAAAGAAGCGAGAAAGCTTCAGGTTGGCGGCGAAGTACTGGCTTTCGTCTGGTAATTATCATAGTTTAAAATATAGGAGGTACGGGCATGTCACGTATAGGAAGAATGCCAATCGCGGTTCCTGCCGGTGTTACGGTAACAATCGCAGAAAATAATCAAGTGACTGTAAAAGGGCCGAAGGGTACTCTGGAGAGAGTGCTTCCGGCTGAGATGGAGATCAAACAGGAAGGCGACGAGATCATCGTTTCCAGACCGAATGATCTGAAAAAAATGAAATCACTCCACGGTTTGACCAGAACACTGATCAACAACATGGTGATCGGTGTGACGGAAGGTTATACCAAAGTGCTGGAGATCAACGGTGTTGGCTACAGAGCGTCCAAATCCGGGAAGAAGCTTACGCTGAACCTCGGTTATTCCCATCCGGTGGAAATGACAGATCCGGAAGGGCTGGAGGCTGTCGTGGACGGCAACAAGATCACAGTAAAAGGTATCGACAAAGAGAAAGTCGGCCAGTATGCAGCAGAGATCAGAAGCAAGAGAGCACCGGAGCCTTACAAGGGCAAGGGTATCAAGTATGCTGATGAGGTGATCCGCCGCAAAGTTGGTAAGACCGGTAAGAAATAATGGGAGGTGTGACAGGTAATGATCAATAAGAAATCAAGAGCAGAAGTTCGTGTGAAAAAGCACAGAAGAATGCGTAATCATTTAGCAGGAACTGCCGAGAGACCGCGCCTGGCCGTCTTCCGGAGCAACAAGCATATGTACGCCCAGATTATCGACGACGACGCTCAGACCACTCTTTGCGCAGCTTCCACAATGGAAAAAGAGATCAGGGACGAACTGAAGTATACAGATGATGTCGAGGCGGCAAAAGCAGTGGGAACTGCCGTTGCGAAAAAGGCGCTGGAGAAAGGCATCACCACAGTCGTGTTTGACAGAGGCGGTTATATCTATCAGGGCAAGGTTCAGGCTCTGGCGGATGCAGCACGTGAAGCTGGATTAAACTTTTAACAAGGAGGTAGAGCGACGATGAAACGGACCATTATTGACCCAAGTCAGTTTGAATTAGAAGAAAAAGTCGTAGCCATCAAGCGTGTAACGAAAGTTGTTAAAGGTGGACGCAACATGCGTTTTACAGCTTTAGTTGTTGTTGGTGACCGCAACGGTCATGTTGGCGCAGGCTTAGGCAAGGCTCTGGAGATTCCCGAGGCGATCCGCAAGGGAAAAGAGGATGCCATGAAGAACCTTATCGAAGTGAAGCTGGATGAGAACAACAGTATCACACACGATATCACCGGCAAGCATACGGGTGCATCCGTACTGCTGAAGAGATCTCCGGAAGGTACCGGTGTAATCGCCGGCGGCCCGGCGCGTAACGTATGCGACCTTGCCGGCATCAAGAATATCCGTACAAAATCTCTGGGTTCCAACAACAAGCAGAATGTTGTCCTTGCGACGATTGATGCGCTCAGCCAGTTGAAATCCCCGGAAGAAGTGGCAAGACTTCGCGGTAAATCTGTAGAAGAGATACTGGGTTAAGGAGGATAAGACAATGGCAGATAAATTAAGAATTACACTTGTAAAATCAACCATCGGTGCGATTCCGAAGCACAGAAAGACAGTGGCGGCCATGGGCTTGAAAAAACTGAATAAGACTGTAGAACTTCCGGACAACGCGGCAACCCGTGGCATGATCCAGCAGGTCAGACATTTGGTAAAAGTTGAGGAAGTTTAAGCAGGTAAGGAGGTGTCATGATGGAATTATCGAATTTACAGCCGGCAGCAGGTTCAACGCATGGCGATCGTTTCCGCAAAGGCCGCGGACACGGATCAGGAAACGGAAAAACGGCAGGTTATGGTCATAAGGGACAGAAAGCACGTTCCGGAGCACCGAGACCCGGTTTTGAAGGCGGTCAGATGCCTTTGTACAGACGTATCCCCAAGAGAGGTTTCACCAACAGAAACACGAAGGATATCGTTGCTGTAAATATTTCTTCTCTGGAAGTGTTTGATAATGACGCAGTGGTGACAGTCGACACATTGGTGGAGACCGGCATTGTAAGAAATCCGAAGGACGGCGTGAAGATTCTCGGCAACGGAGAGCTTACAAAGAAACTCACTGTTCAGGCGAATGCTTTCAGTGGTTCTGCAAAGGAAAAAATTGAAGCACTGGGCGGAAAAGCAGAGGTGATCTAATGCTTCAGACAGTTCGTAATGCATTTAAAATCAAGGAAATCAGGAACAGAATTATCTTCACTTTTCTGATGCTGATTGTGGTGCGACTCGGATCCCAGATCCCGGCGCCCGGTATCAATGGAGAGTATTTTTCCTCCTGGTTTTCTGAGAACTCAGGAAATGCATTTGGTTTCTTTGATGCGGTTACCGGAGGTTCCTTTGAGAATATGTCGGTGTTTGCGTTAAGCATCACGCCGTACATTACATCTTCCATTATCATTCAGCTGCTTACCATAGCGATCCCGAAGTTTGAGGAGTGGCAGAAGGATGGCGAGGATGGACGCAAGAAACTGACGGCGATCACGAGATACCTGACGGTCGGCCTTGCGCTTATGGAATCCCTGGCTATGGCTATTGCCTTTGGCAGACAGGGGCTGCTTATTGATTTTAATGCGTTAAATGTAATTATGATGGTGATCACCCTGACTGCCGGGTCTGCGGTTATCATGTGGATCGGTGAGAGGATCACGGAGCGCGGCGTCGGAAATGGAATATCCATTGTGCTGACGATCAATATTATCTCCAGAATACCTTCCGATCTGTCCACTTTGTTTGAACAGTTCGTAAAAGGGAAGGAGATCGCTACGGCAGTCCTGAATGCCGCGATCATTGTGGCGATTATTGTGCTGGTGGTTGTCCTTGTAGTGCTGCTCCAGGGAGCGGAGCGCAGGATCCCGGTACAGTATTCGCGGAAAGTGATGGGCCGGAAACAGGTGGGTGGCCAGTCTTCTCAGATTCCGCTGAAAGTAAATACGGCCGGCGTTATCCCTATCATCTTTGCACAGTCTCTGATGATGTTTCCCGTAATCATCTGCCAGATGCTCGGCAAAACAGGCGGCACGTCTGTATGGGGTAAGATCCTGAATATGCTGACCCAGTCTAACTGGTTTGATTTTAATACGCCGATCAATAATATCGGATTGGCGATTTATATTGTGCTGGTGATTGCGTTTGCGTATTTCTACACATCCATTACGTTCAATCCGCTGGAAGTGGCGGATAACCTGAAAAAACAGGGTGGATTTATCCCGGGTATCCGTCCCGGCAAGCCAACCAGCGATTATCTGACAAAGATGCTGAATTATATTATCTTTATCGGCGCTGTGGGGCTGGTGATCGTCGCGATCATTCCGATCTTTTTTGAGGGAGTGTTCAATGCAGATGTCTCTTTTGGAGGAACCTCACTTATCATTATCGTAGGCGTTATCATTGAGACATTAAAGCAGATTGAGTCGCAGATGCGGGTTCGGAATTACAAAGGATTTTTAAATGATTAAATACAGATAGTGGGAGATATTCGGAATGCCGGTATCTCCGCTTCTGCGTTATTTTAGGAGGAAGTCATGAAGATAATTATGTTAGGGGCGCCCGGAGCCGGCAAGGGTACACAGGCGAAGATGATTGCAGATAAATATGGGATTCCGCATATCTCTACCGGAGATATTTTCCGTGCGAACCTCAAGGCGGGGACAGAGCTCGGAAAAAAGGCGAAGGTTTATATGGACCAGGGGCTGTTGGTTCCGGATGAACTGACCTGCGATCTGGTTGTAGACCGGATTTCGAATGAGGATTGCAAAAACGGCTTTATTCTGGATGGATTTCCCCGTACGATTCCGCAGGCAGAGTGCCTGACCGATGCGCTGGAGGCGCGCGGAGAAAGTATGGATTATGCGGTGGATGTGGATGTCCCGGATGAGAATATTATCAACAGAATGTCCGGAAGAAGAGCCTGCTTAAACTGCGGCGCGACCTATCACATTGTCAATATCCCGACAAAAGTGGAGGGAATCTGCGACCGCTGCGGCAGCGAAGTTGTTTTGCGTGCTGACGATCAGCCGGAGACAGTGAAAAAACGTCTGGATGTCTACCATGCACAGACGCAGCCGCTGATTGACTATTATAAGAAGCAGGGGATTTTAAAGACTGTGGATGGTACACAGCCGATGACTGCAGTGTTTGATGAGATTGTTGCGTTGCTGGATGCATAGTTTTGGAGGCATTTGATGTCAGTTTCAGTGAAATCAGACCGCGAGATCGCGTTGATGCGCGAGGCTTGCAGGGTTATAGCAAAGGTTCATGAAGAGCTCGGCAGGGAGTTAAAGCCGGGCATGACCACACTGGATGTAGACCGGAAAGCGGAGGAGATGATCCGAAGCTACGGTTGTACGCCGAATTTTAAGAACTATAATGGTTTTCCGGGATCGGTGTGTGTGTCGATTAACGATGAGGTTGTTCACGGTATTCCGGACGAAAAACATATTATCAGGGAGGGCGATATTGTCAGCCTGGATATGGGATGCATTTATAAAGGATATCACTCTGACGCGGCCAGGACACACGCGGTCGGCGAGATTTCGAAAGACGCGGCGCTTTTGATCGAGCGCACACGGCGTAGTTTTTTTGAGGGGATCCGGTATGCGCGAAGCGGATGCCATCTGCATGAAATATCCAATGCGATCAGCGATTACTGTGAGAGTTTTGGCTACGGTGTGGTGCGTGATCTGGTCGGTCACGGCGTGGGCGCAGCGCTCCATGAGGATCCGCAGGTACCCAACTTCCGTCAGAAAAGCCGTGGAATCCGCCTGAAGGAAGGAATGACGCTGGCCATCGAGCCTATGGTCAATATCGGAACCTGGCAGGTGGAATGGATGGATAACAACTGGACGGTTGTCACGCGCGACGGTTCCCTTTCCGCCCACTATGAGAACACGGTTCTGATCACCGACGGGAAGCCGGAGATTCTGACGCTTACAGAGGAAGAGCATGCGCAGATGGCGGAGTTGTCTGATGAGATCTGGTGGAGATGAACCTATGGATGTACGGATGGCAAGGTCAAAAGCCGGTCGCGATAAAGATCAGATCTTTGTGATTGTAAAAGAAGACCGGGAAAATGTTTATCTGGCCGATGGAAAGTATCGGTCGGTTGAGAATCCGAAGCGGAAAAACAAAAAGCACATACAAGTGATTTATCATATTCCGGAGGAAGCCCGGGAGGTGCTGGAAGGAAAGGCAGTTCCCGGCGATGTTGAGATAAAGCGGGCGCTAAAGTTGTATCAGATGCGGGAGCATTCCCGGCAGGAGGATTGAAAAAGATAACACACTAGGACATCAGGAGGAAGAACATGTCAAAGGCAGATGTAATTGAGGTAGAAGGCGTAGTGGTGGAAAAGCTCCCCAACGCATTCTTCAAGGTGGAACTGGAGAATGGGCACCAGATTATGGCAACGATCAGCGGAAAGCTTCGTATGAATTTTATCCGCATCCTGCCTGGCGATAAGGTGACGCTGGAGCTCTCTCCCTATGATCTGACAAAGGGAAGAATTATCTGGAGAGATAAATAATAGAAATATTTTTCTGTAAACTGAAAAAAATGTTTGCAATGGCTATTATTATATGTTAGAATAAAATTTAACGCTCTGAGAAAACAAGGGATTATTCTGCGCTTTTATAGCGAAGATATTTCAGCTGTTCAGAGCAATATACACTGGCAAAAAGCCTGGATATCCGGGCTTTGATGCATACATGTAACTATGAGGACAGCTAGGTTACTGAGAAAGGAGGATTTACTGTGAAAGTAAGAGCTTCAGTTAAACCGATGTGCGAAAAGTGCAAAGTAATCAAGCGGAAGGGTCGGGTTATGATCATCTGTGAAAACCCGAAGCACAAACAGAGACAGGGTTAATTATCATTTTTTATAGATGATGAGAGCAGGTTGGAGCATCGGCTGTTTTTCATATCACATGATATGAAAAACGCTCCGCGAGGATGCACACTCGCGCGATTGGAAAAATGTCGCTAATGCGACCGCGCTCGGCGCGAGAATGCGCCAAGGCGCATTCTATATTGATGCGCATTTACTGCATAATCCGTTCCTCCCCGGATGACTCTGCCACAGAGCACCGATTTGGAACAGGATCTGTTTGAATCGAAAGGGCGGCAGTGAGCCTGAAATCCCGATGTGTGCGGCTGCAGTGAAATCCCCTCTGATTTCACTGTTCACAGAACGGATAAAAACACTGCAGGAAACTTCAGGAACTGTAAAAATTCATCTTTTCATAGTTCCACAGACGGGACATTAGTCCGGAACATCATTATGGAGGTGTAAACACACATGGCTCGTATCGCAGGTGTAGATTTACCAAGAGAAAAACGTGTAGAGATTGGGCTGACTTATATTTACGGCGTTGGTGTTGCGACATCCAGACGTCTGCTTGCAGAAGCAAAAGTCAACCCGGATACCCGCTGCAAGGATCTGACCGATGAGGAGGTCAAGGCGATCAGCGAGGCAATTGAGACGGAAGGCATTATGGTAGAGGGTGATCTGAGAAGAGACACCGCTATGAACATCAAGCGTCTCCAGGAGATTGGATGCTATCGCGGTATCCGTCACAGAAAAGGTCTGCCGGTTCGCGGTCAGAAGACGAAGACCAATGCGAGAACCAGAAAAGGACCGAAGAAGACAGTAGCAGGCAAGAAGAAATAATGCAGGAAGGATTGCAGGAAAGTAGGTTAGTTTAATTATGGCTAAAAAAGTTGCAAAAAAAGTAACGAAAAAGCGTGTAAAGAAAAACGTTGAACGTGGACAGGCACATATTCAGGCTTCTTTCAACAATACCATCGTGACGTTGACAGATGCCCAGGGCAACGCTTTATCATGGGCGAGCGCCGGCGGTCTTGGTTTCAGAGGTTCAAGGAAATCTACTCCTTACGCTGCACAGATGGCAGCGGAGACTGCTACAAAGGCAGCTCTTGTACACGGATTAAAAACAGTAGACGTTTTTGTGAAGGGACCGGGTTCAGGCAGAGAAGCGGCGATCCGCGCGCTTTCCGCAGCAGGTCTTGAGGTAACAAGTATCACAGATGTAACGCCGGTGCCGCATAATGGATGCCGTCCACCCAAACGCAGAAGAGTCTAATCAGGAGGTTAATCTAACATGGCAGTTAATAGAGTACCTGTTCTTAAAAGATGCAGATCACTTGGTTTGGAGCCAACATATTTAGGAATAGATAAGAAGTCAAAGAGACAGCTGAAGAGATCCAACCGGAAGGTATCCGAGTATGGTCTTCAGCTGCGTGAGAAGCAGAAAGCAAAGTTTATTTACGGTGTTCTGGAAAAGCCTTTCCATAACTACTACGAGAAAGCGGATAAGATGAAAGGCATGACCGGTGAGAATCTGATGGTGATGCTGGAGTCCAGACTGGACAATGTCATCTTCCGTCTCGGGCTGGCGAGAACCAGAAAGGAAGCGCGGCAGATCGTGGATCACAAGCATGTACTTGTGAACGGAAAATGTGTGAATATTCCTTCTTATCTGGTAAAGGCGGGCGATACCGTTGAGATCAGAGAAAAGTCCAAAGGTTCCCAGAGATACAAAGACATTCTCGAGGCGACCGCAGGCCGGCTGGTTCCGGAATGGCTTGATGTGAACCAGGAGAGCTTAAGCGGCGTTGTCAAAGAGCTTCCGACCAGAGAGATGATCGATGTGCCGGTAGATGAGATGCTGATCGTCGAGTTGTATTCCAAATAATCCGTCAATGATTCAGAATCATGCAATTTCGTGCAAAATCCGGCGGCAGATGTTTTGCCTGGCCATGGGTTTTGTGCGGTTGCGATATAAAGGAGAATTGTGCAGTGTTCGATTTTGAAAAACCCAACATTGAGATTGCTGAACTTTCAGAAGAAAAAAAATACGGCAGATTTGTCGTAGAACCGCTCGAAAGAGGATATGGTACCACACTTGGTAACTCTTTAAGAAGAATCATGCTTTCTTCCCTGCCCGGCGTTGCAGTCAGCCAGGTTAAGATTGACGGTGTTTTACATGAGTTCAGTTCCATCCCGGGAGTCAAGGAGGATGTGACTGAGATTATCATGAATATTAAGAATCTGGCTCTGAAGAATACCAGTTCGACCAACGAGCCGAAAGTGGCTTATGTTGAGTTTGAAGGTGAGGGAGTCGTGACTGCTGCGGATATCCAGGTGGATTCTGATGTTCAGATTATGAACCCGGATCTTGTGATCGCTCACCTGAATGGAGGCACGGATTCCAGATTGTATATGGAACTCACGATTACCAAAGGGCGAGGCTATGTCAGTTCGGAAAAGAATAAAACAGAGGACACGCCGATCGGTGTGATTGCCGTAGATTCTATCTACACGCCGGTGGAACGTGTGAATCTTTCCGTGGAGAATACCCGTGTGGGTCAGATCACAGATTTTGATAAGCTGACGTTGGATGTGTAC
>JAJQAD010000199.1 GCA_021204005.1 Clostridiales bacterium | reverse complement strand
CAGACTTTATGCGGTCTGCGATAGGTTTTTTTCTATTTAACTGTCAAACCCCCGGGTATTAATACCCTTACGGGGTATGTAACAGAAATCAGATTTCTTACAGGGGATTGACAAACTGCAAAATAATGAATAGAATAGAGTAGATTTTTAATGTTTCCGTAGCTCAGCTGGATAGAGCGACCGCCTCCTAAGCGGTAGGTCGGGTGTTCGAATCACCTCGGGAACGCTTTAAAAATGCGGAATTATCTGATTTTTCGTTAGAAAATGAAAAATAGGTCTTCCGTATTTTTTTATCCCTGTTTCTTATAAACAAAAACCGTAGTATTGATGATTTTAAAGCGAAAACATGTCCAAGGGGTGCATTGCACACACAGAACGGGCATAAATATTGGCATCAGCGTTTACACAAAAAAGAAACAGTTGTATAATATTCAAGGATAATTTTCTACAGGGAGGGTTTCGAGAATGGCATTTTACAGTGGGATTGCAGGGAAATTGCAGAAAACCGGGTAGGACGCGCTGGATAAAACGAGGAAATCGGCTGAGTCTATGAAAATTAAATCAGCAATTTCTGATCTTGAAAAGGATATTCAGACACAGTATACGGAAATCGGGAAAGCGTATTTTATGAAATATGCGCAGAATATTCAGGATGAAGAAATGATTCCGTATTTTAAGAAAATTCAAGATAACCTGGAGCAGATTGATAAGCATCAGGAGCAGCTGCGCGTATTAAAGGGAGTCGTTAAGTGCAAGAACTGTGGAATGGATATACCGGATACCGCAACCGTCTGCAGCCACTGCGGCGCAAGGTTAGTTCCTGATGTTACGATTGCTGCTCCTGTCAGAAAGTGTCCGAATTGCGGAGTAGTTTTGGAAGAAGGCTCCCTGTTCTGCACGGAGTGCGGGACATCTGTCGTTGATAACGCAGAAACAGAGAACACAGAGGAAACACTTGTATGCAAATCCTGTGGTGCAGTATTGCAGCCGGGGCAGGCGTTTTGTCCGGCTTGCGGACAAAAGGTATCGAAATAAAAAATAGAAGTATACAAATGGTTTATTGCAGGTAAGTAGTCTTTAGAGGGAGTTTGTTAAGGGGGATATCGTTGAGAAATTATAATATTGCGGGGACTGACATTGAGATTGCGACGTCGACAGAAAATTATATATGGTACAAAAAGGAAATGCGGCCGCTTCTTAATAATGTCCGAACACAGTCTGAAAAATGGTATGGACATCAGGGCGATTATGAAACTGCGTCTGAAAAATTTCCGGAGATATTTTCCGCGGTAATAAATCCGATTCTTGATAAGGGCGTGGAGATACTGGCTAAACAAAATGTTTACAGTATTTCCAGAGAAATGCTATGCGATTCTTTCCTGAAGTGTGATGTGCTGCAGGGTATATTTAATTTATTTGATTCGATGATGGAAGAAACGGATGCGATTACATTTGGCGTAGAGGAAGCATCATTAAGAAGACAGCAGCGCAAAGCATCCCGCAGCAGGGTAGTTGCTGTCGGAACTGATTTTAAAGGGATGGTTAAAGCTTCTGTTTCCGCCGGTACGATTAACGCTGCTACCGGAGCGATGCATTCCATCGGAAATGCGGTGGGGAATGCAAAAACAGCGTTTTTTTCTTTGGCGGAGATAAAGGATATTTACAGGAAATATAAATCTAAGTTTTCTCAGGAGATGTGCCGCATTGCGGATAAAGCGGTATCTTTTGTTCGAATAACGGTTTCAGAAAAGACAAACCTGTCTTTTCAGTTTTTAATGAATGATAAAGTCAGAAATGTTGGTACATCGGATGCAATTCTGGCAAATTACCGGGCCGGACGTATTAAAGATTCGGAAGTGAAAGCACAGATTCTGGATGCTCTGCTGTTAAACCCTCTGAATATAGATATATACCGGGCAATCTGGGATGCTTACGGTGACAGCAATGGTGATTTACGTAAAATGGCAAAATTTTTTGAGCTGTCATTGGATGATTATATTCAGAAATCAGCAGGTGAACATTGCCGGAAAATTCTTGATCAGAAATGTGGGGAATATCTGAAAGCAAAAAATCCGCTTGTTGAATCGATTGCCCATGAGAAGGAGTTTACGGATGCTCTGGAGGAAATCCGGGATTTTTGTCGGGAACAGCAGGTGGAGATTGATACGATAGATGCGGTTCATACCATAGAGGAACAATTAACCAAAGTTGATACAGAACAAAGGACGGTGAATGGCGTTCTTTATGATAGCCGGGAGGAAGCTGCAGCTATCCGTATGGATATGGAAACATTCTCCGATTTTTTCACTTCACATAAAATCGATGAGCCGGATGTATATGAGAAGCTCTGTGACGTTGCATTTGAATCTGAATTATACCAGAATCATTTAAAGAAGATTTTTGAACAGGAAATTTCATATAGGGATCCAGTGCGCCTGAGAGAACATCTGCAGGAATGTGTGGAGCGGTATTTTCCGGATGAGGACAAACGGAAGACGATTGAGATTGCCGGGGCGTCTGAAAACTGGGAGAAGAAGAACGGGATATTAGAGAATATATTGACATTGGAGAAAACTGAAGCACCGGTCCTGCTCGTGAATTATAAATCCAATGGGAAGGCGGGATTACTCATAACAAATCAAAAACTGCATTCCTATAACAAGAACCTGTTTTCATTTGTTGACCAGTGTTTTCCGATAGAAGAAATCCGAAATCTGGAATATATGGGTCAAAATATCCTGCGGGTACATTTGCGGGAAGAACCAACTGACCTGATTATTAAAAAACCGCTTGATTTCTCTGAAAGAAACATTCTTTGCCAGCTGCTTGCAGAAGTTATCCGGCGGATTATGAATTTACGTCAGGAAGACAGAGGAAACCTGAAATATATAAATGAAAACAGTGTGCGGTGCAGTTGCGGTGCTTATATTCCCAACACAACACGGATATGCCCCTCTTGTTTTCGGATGCGTATGGATGGCAATGTGTTTGTAGAAACTGTTTGCTGTAAGTCCTGCGGCCAGCGGATCCGGATTGATGCGAAGTTCTGTAATCACTGTGGAAAAAAGGCCGGAGCGGATCCGGAGCCTGCATTAAAGTGCCCGGGCTGCGGAAGTATTGTGAAGTCGGGACAGAAATTCTGCAAGCGCTGCGGGACTAAACTGTAAGATACAGCGGAATTCTCTGAGTCTGGCATAGAAAAGTGTGAAACCAAACCCTATAATTGGAAGAATGAGTAACCATAGACACCGGGGAGGAATGGAAGTGGTTAAGAATCATTATTTTAATCAGTATCATAGGATTTTTCTCCGGGAGTATCTTATATGCAGAACTGATACCAAAAGCTATTTACGGAATTGATATATTCATACAATAATAAATACAGGTCTACGGCTGCTGCTTTTTTCTGTATGGCAGCAGCGCCTGGCGCATCTGCAGGTTGATACTTTTGATCGTATCGACAAATTCCTCCATAGATAGGGTGCCCGGGTCGGCAAACCATTCCATAAAGGTTCCCGTGATTCCCCGTGTATAATAGCGAAAATAGATGTGCAGAATTTCCGGTTTCATGTCAAACCGGTTTTTCACGCATTCAAATGCTTTGATTTCGTTTTCTTCCATTACCCGCTGCATGACGTAGCGGGAGTTTTGGTCGCCCATGATCTTTTTGAACAGATCCTGATGGTTTTCAAATAATTCTTTGAAATGTGTAAAAAATTCCATGTAGTTAAAATCTTCCGAAAACAAGTCAACCTCATTCAGCAACTTTTGAATATGACTGTAGCGATCGGTCAGAAACTCCCTGAGGAGGTCATCCAACGTATTATAATGGAGATAAAAGGTTTTTCTGGTGATATCGGCTTCCTCCGCCAGCTCTTTTACAGTGATATCACTGTAATCTTTTTTCTTTAAAAGATCATAAAACGCATTGTACAGAGATACTTTCGTTTTCTTTATTCTGCGGTCCGGTTTCTTCTGCATTTTTGTCTGCCTGTCTTTCTTTTTATAATTGTTATGAAACATTATTAAAAAATGTGTGTATTAATGCTCAATTACAGAATACTGGTAATTGAATTTGGTAACATCCGAATTATAATACACAAGAGTATAAAAATCAACCGGCGCTTATTATTTTTTTCTGACCGGTGGGAAAGGAGTTCAACAATGGTAAATCTGGTAAAAAACCTGAGGCATCACATCCCGGCAGTCCTGATTATTGTCTGCCTGCTGATCGTCCAGGCATATTGTACCCTGGCGCTGCCTTCGTATACAAGTGATATCGTGGACGTCGGCATTGAGCAGGGCGGCATTGAAGATGCCGCGGCAGTTCAGATCAGTGAGGAGACGATGGATTATCTGAAGCTGTTTATGGATGAGGATGCACAGGAGACGGTAGATAATGCTTATACCCTGGAGGATGGTATCTGGTATCTGGACGAGGATATCAAAGATACGGAGGATGTTTCCGATGCACTGCAGACCCCAATGGTTCTGGTGTATCAGCTTTCCGCTCTCTCGGAGGACAGCTTCAAAGAGATGATGGAAGAGCAGCTCTCCATGGAAGAGGGAAGCCTCAGTGATATGTCACTGGAGGATCTTGGCGCTATGATGGGATTGGAACTGGAGACTTCTGAGGATGAAGATGGGGAAACAACAGTCAATATGCTCTCCCTACTGCAGACAATGCAGGCAGCAGGTATGATTGACAGCGAAACGCTGCTGTCCATGGCGGATGAACTGGCTGAACAGTACGGCGATTCCGGAGAATTAATCTTTTCCTCCATCACGATTCAGGAAGTCAGCGCGGAATACGAAAAGGTCGGTGTAGATGCGGATCAGATCCAGAGGCAGTACCTTTTCCGGATCGGCAGACGGATGATCCTCATGACAGTCCTGATGAGTGTGGCAGCCATTTTTGCCTGCTACTTTGCCAGCGTGACCACCGCGAAGGTTGCAAAAAGTCTGCGCGAACAGGTATTTGGCAAAGTACTTTCTTTCAGCAACAGCGAAGTGGACCGTTTCAGTACGGCTTCCCTGATCACGCGCTGCACGAATGATATCCAGCAGGTGCAGATGACCACGGTGATTTTGCTGAGGATTGTTCTTTTCGCTCCGATTCTTGCCATCGGCGGTATTGTCAAGGTTCTAAGCTCCCACACCGGCCTGGCGTGGATCATTGTGGTGGCTGCACTGGCGATGACCGGACTGATCATCGGTCTGGTGGTGATTGCCATGCCGAAGTTCAGGATTGTCCAGAAGCTGATTGACCGGGTCAACCTGGTGTCCAGGGAGATCCTGGACGGCGTGCCGGTAATCCGGGCGTTCGGCAGGGAAAAATACGAAGAGAAGCGTTTTGATCGGGCGAATGACTCGCTGATGCGGGTGCAGCTGTTCACAAACCGCGTTATGAGCTTTATGATGCCCTGCATGATGTTTGTGATGAACGGCGTCAATCTGCTGATTATCTGGTTCGGGGCGAAAGGTATGGATGAAGGTCTGATGCAGGTGGGTGACCTGGTGGCGTTTATGACCTACGCGCTGCAGATCATCATGGCATTTATGATGATTGAGATGATCTCCATCATGCTCCCGAGGACAGCTGTGGCGGCGAACCGTATTGATGAGGTGATCAAGACAGATAGTGAGATCCGTGACGGAAAAGATGCTGCGGATTATGAGGCGCGGAAGTTTAAGGGTGAGCTTACCTTTGACCATGTCACTTTTGCATATCCCGGTGCATCGGATCCGGTTCTTAAGGACATTAATTTTACAGCAAAACCGGGAACGACCACGGCAATCATCGGCAGCACCGGCTGCGGGAAATCTACCTTGATCAATCTGATCCCGCGGTTTTACGATGTGACGGAAGGGGCGATCCGGCTGGACGGCGTGGATATCCGTGAACTCAGCCAGAGAAAGCTTCGCGAGCAGATCGGGCTGGTTCCGCAGAAAGGATTCCTGTTCTCAGGAACTATCGAGTCGAACATTAAATATTCCGGCGACAGCGTCACAGATTCCATAATGGAAGAAGCGGCGGCTACCGCGCAGGCAACAGAATTTATCGACCAGAAAAATGACCGTTACCAGAGTGAGATTGCCCAGGGCGGAACCAATGTGTCCGGCGGTCAGAAGCAGCGGCTTTCCATCGCCCGTGCTCTGGCAAAGAATGCACAGCTTCTGATCTTTGACGACAGCTTTTCCGCGCTGGACTATAAGACGGATGTGGCGCTTCGAAAGGAGCTGGCGAAAAAATCTGCGGGTGCTACCGTGCTGATCGTCGCACAGAGGATTTCCACTGTCCTCTATGCAGATGAGATCCTCGTCATGAACGAAGGTCGGATCGTCGGCAAGGGGACGCATGAGGAGCTGATGAAGAGCTGTGAGACCTACCAGGAGATTGCCAGAAGCCAGCTGAGCGAAGAAGAGCTCGCTTTGAATGGAGGTGCTTTGTAATGCCGATGAGAAGAAATAATCCGTCACAGGATAAAGCAACAAATTTCTGGGGCAGCATCGGGAAGCTGTTCCGCTACATGGGCCGTTACAGGATTGGCGTAATCCTGGTGCTCCTGTTCGCCGTTGCCAGCACGATCTTTAATGTATATGGGCCGAAGCTTCTGGGAAATGCGACCACGGAGTTGTCTAACGGTTTTATGGCAAAAGTCATGGGTACCGGCGGCATTGATTTCGGGGCGATCGGGAAGATACTGATGACCCTGCTGGCTTTGTATGTGGCAAGTTCGATCTTTAACTTCCTGCAGGGCTGGATCATGGCTGGCATCAGCCAGAGAATCAGTTACAACCTGCGGAAGGATATCAGTGAGAAGATCAACCGTATGCCGATGGCATACTTTGACTCCCAGGCGACCGGAGACGTCCTCTCCAGGATCACAAACGATGTGGATACACTGGGGCAGAGCTTAAACCAGAGTTTACGCCAGCTGATCACCAGTGTGGCCACGATGGTAGGCGTCATCATCATGATGCTGACCTTAAGCCCGCTGATGACGCTGATCACAGTCATTATTTTACCGGTGTCCCTGATCTGCGTGGTGATCATTATAAGGTTCAGCCAGAAGCACTTCAAGGCGCAGCAGCATTACCTGGGCCAGATCGACGGTCAGATCGAGGAGAGCTTCAGCGGACAGAACATCATCAAAGCGTTTGACCGTGAAGATAAGGTCATGGATGAGTTTAAGGATACTAATGAGAAACTGTACCAGTCCGCATGGAAGAGCCAGTTCCTCTCCGGTCTGATGCAGCCTGTCATGAACATGATCAGCAATGCCGGTTATGTGGCGGTCGTCATCGTGGGCGGCGTCCTGGCTGCCGCGGGCACGATACAGATCGGCGATATCGTTTCCTTTACCCAGTATGTGCAGAGATTTACACAGCCGATGACGCAGCTGGCGCAGGTATCCAACATGTTCCAGAGTATGGCAGCCGCATCAGAGCGTATCTTTGAATTCCTGGAAGAGTCGGAGGAAAGCCAGACCGTGGAGAATCCGGTACAGCTGGAGACTGCGGCCGGCGATGTGGAATTTGACCATGTAAGCTTCGGTTATCATGAGGACAGGGTCATCATCCATGATTTTACGAGTGAAGCAAAACCGGGACAGACCGTGGCAATCGTCGGCCCTACCGGAGCCGGGAAGACCACAATGGTCAAACTGCTGATGCGCTTCTATGATGTGAATTCCGGCGCCATCCGTGTGGACGGCCACGATCTCCGCGATTTCAACCGCCATGATCTGCGGCAGAACATCGGCATGGTATTGCAGGATACCTGGTTGTTTAACGGCACGATCATGGAAAATATCCGTTACGGTAAGCCGGATGCCACGGATGAGGAGGTCATTGAGGCAGCGAAGACCGCGCGGGCGGACGCGTTTATCCGGACGCTTCCCGGCGGGTATGATATGGAGATCAATGAGGAGGCAAACAATATCTCCCAGGGTCAGAAGCAGCTGCTTACGATCGCCCGTGCAGTTCTTGCGGACCGCCCGATCCTGATTCTGGATGAGGCGACTTCGAGCGTAGATACCCGCACAGAGCTGCTGATCCAGGAGGCGATGAACCGCCTGATGGAGGGCAGGACCAGCTTTGTCATTGCGCACCGTCTCTCCACCATCCGGGATGCTGATATTATTCTGGTTATGCGGGACGGCGATATCGTGGAACAGGGTAATCATGAGGAATTGCTGCGGAGGAACGGTTTTTATGCGGAGCTGTATAACGCGCAGTTTGAACAATAGGTAATTGAAAGTACAGCATGGGCGGAATTGTACCGGGAGGACAGTTTCGCCTATGCTACATTAGTAATCGTGGAACATTTTCTGATAGGGTTTTGGGAAGTTGCTGAGAATCAATGGGAGGAGGAATATTATGCGTAGAAAACACTCATCTATTGATAAGTTTCACACAGGTGACATATAAGCCTGCAGCCCCGGCAACACCAGTTTTTGCATTAACGCGCAGATTTCCTCCACGCTGATATTTTTTCCCTTTTCATGCCAGTGCTGTAAAAGTCCGAACATAGCGGAGTTTACAAAACTGACCAGATAATCAAAATCCGGAATATCAGTAGGAATCGGCAGATATTCCGCGATGAAAGGAATCAATTCCGATCTCACTTTTGTAAGGAACCCAGGATCTCCGGTTGCCCCCATAAGGATATATATTTTTTCGTTCATTGCTGTAAAAAAGATCCGAAACAGATCCGGTAGCGATTCATTCTCCGGTTGTATCTGGCGGACAATCGTTCTTGCCTCTTCCAGCAGTTTCGTCTCCACATAAGACAGGAACTCATCCGTATCCGTAAAATACTCATAAAAAGTGCTGCGGTTATATCCCGCGCGTCTTGCAATCTCGCTGACAGCGATTTTTGAAACCGGTTTTTCCGCGGCCAGTTCCCAGAATGCATCCTCAAATTTCTGTCTTGTCTTTTCCGTGACTTCCGGCTGTTTTTTCATTTGTTCCCCCCTTTTACCCAATACGTACACCCTGCTGATATCGTGTGTTAACCGGTCGACAGATCAACGGTATTCTCCGTTAGATCATCCGACAGGTTAAAAATTATTGATGGTTGATGTCTGTGTTCTGTAAAGATATAATAATCGTACAACAAGTTGTCGGATGATGTCAAGGAGGAATTTTACATGACAATGATTTCTGTGGACCATCTGACGAAAAACTACGGACATGGGCGCGGGGCCTTTGATGTGTTAATTCAGGTAACCTTAACTTCCTGAAAATACATTCCTGAGATAAAGGAAAATAAGGAGAAAGCGAATGGTTATATTTCTCATCATAATCGGAATACTCGCCGTATTTATACTGAGCGTTCTGTTGTATTACAACAAGGCGTTTCCGGAAGCGCAGGAAATCGCCGGGAAAATGGATGTGATGGACGGCGACTACTGGTTTTTTGGAGAAAGCAAGGTAGGCTTTATGATTTTTACGGGTGCGCAGACGGATGAGCCGGCGTACGCTTATATTGCGTATCTGCTTCACAGGGGAAATTATCCCGTGGTAATCCCGAAGCAGCCGTTTCAGATGAGCGCCTTCGGGGCAAAACACGGAATGGAGATTATGGATTCTCACCCGGAAATAGAAAAGTGGATCCTGGTTGGGCACTCTCTGGGCGGAGTGCCGGTCAGCCGGATTGCCGCTGCACGGCCGGAGCAGGTCATGGGGGCGGCTTTCCTGGCAACATACGCTTCCGCCGACCTGTCTAGCCTTGATATTTCCGCAATCCGGATTATTGCGGAAAACGATGGGATTATGAACAATGACAGGATGTCGAGCTTTAACCATAACCTGCCGGAAGATTCAGTCACGGTTATGATTGAGGGAGCCAACCATCAGGGATTTGCCGCATATGATTCCCTCTCCAGGCGCGACGGGAAGGCTGTGATTTCATGGCAGGAGCAGAATGAATTGTCGGTGCGCTACATCCTTGAATTTTTCAAAGAGCGGATCAGTGAGGTGATGTCAGATTGAACCCTTCGTTTCCGATATGTGTCAGAGGATGTGAGGTATATATGAATGAAAACTCCCGACCCGATGCGCAGGAGCAGGCTTATCAGATCATCTGCAGGTATGGAAATGATTCCCAACACTGCCTGTGCCTGAACGGTGAGAACAGTTTCTTTTTCGGAATCGAAGTTTGCGGCGTGATTCCGTACACGCTTTCGCGGAAGAAAGCCATGAGCCAGGGCGACCCGGCCTGCAGACCGGAAGACATGGAAAAGTTGTTGGATGAATATCTTGTTTTTTGCAGGCAGAACGCATACCGGCCGGTATTTAATTCGGTCAGTGCCGATGTCGCTGATTTGTTAAGGATGAAAGGTTATCGTGTCTTGAAGTACGGGGAAGAGGCGATCCTGGATCTGAGGAGTTATTCCCTCTCCGGCGGGAAAAAAGGTACCCTGCGGAGGAACACAGCGAAGCTGAACCGGGCAGGAGTTTCCCTGGAGGAATATCGTCCGGAAGAAGCCAGAGACATTTCTCTGGAGCGTGAGATTGCCGGGCTGGAGGAGCAGTGGTATGAAGGCAAAAGACTGAGGCTTACCTATTCCGTCGGAGACCTTCATTTTGAAGAGCCATACGGCAGGCGGTATTTTATAACAAGGGGTGCTGACGGACAGCTGCAGACGGTTCTGTCCTTTCTTCCGTACCACAGGGGCAGGGGATACTGCGTTGATGTGATGTACCGCAGGCCGGATGGCCTGACCGGAGCGATGGAGCACGCGATCATTTCGGCAGCCATGAAAATGAAGGAAGACGGCGTGGAGGAAGTGAGCCTGAACATCGCCCCGCTGGCGGGAATCGATGTCACCAAGCCGGATACAAACTGGGTGGAGAGGCTGATGTACGCCATCTACCAGAATATGGATTTCGGATATGACTTTAAGAACCTGTACCGGTTTAAGAGCAAGTTTGGTCCGACCACATGGAAGATGAGGTATCTGGTCTATGACCCTAAAATGCCTCTTCTGAATCTGGCGCTTTCCATCACAAATACAAAGGGTGTAAGGAATATCCGATTTTACCTGCGGTATGCGAGGTTTTTTGCTTCGCTGTTTCTGTATCCGGAGCGGTTTCGGAAGCACCGGCCCGGACATTGAATCGTGCGGGAGGTGATATCTTGCTGTTTCGTATTTTAAAAACCTGGTTCAGGTGGCGAAAAAACTGGGACTCCATATGCAACTGTTGCGGGAAATGCTGTTATACGCGCTCAATCGGGCCGCACAGGAAGGTAATTATTCATTATAATCGTCCCTGTGAAAATCTGGATACGAAAACACATCTGTGCCGAATTTATAAGGATCGGCTCCGAAAATGTAACCATTGCGGGAAAGTTACTTTGTTTACCGCTTTATTTAATCCTACGCTTCCGGAGGATTGTACTTATGTGCAGATGTTCCGATTGTGGAAGCAATGAAATGTGCTGTACAGGAACTAACTATAAAATAATGTTAACACTTTTTTTAGAAGAGGAGGAAAATTATGTGTAAGAAACATTCACCTTTGACTTACTTGTCATGTGCAATCGTAATCCTGACAATAGGTTTCGCTTTTTTGAAAATATGGAAACTGTTGCGCAGGAAAGATGAGATATCAGATTAAGAAGGCGGTATAAAATGAAAACACGGATCGCCTATTATTCAAGAGGTGGTAAAACATGACAGAGAAATATCGGAATCTGAACAAGTATGTGGATCAAAGTAACCGGATTGTTGCTGTCACCGGCGCGGAAGCTTTGGATGCGGTCCTGAACAGATAAAGGGGAATGTGTACATGAGTCTATTTAAAGGGAATCATAATGCAGATCAAATACAACAGCTGGCCGATGATATTGATCATAGCAGAAGTATCGTGGCTGTTACGGGAGCCGGCATTTCTGTTGCCGGGGGAGGTATGACCTATTGGCAGATGGCGCGCTCTAACCGCCGCGCCGGTGTCACACCCGTATCCGGGGACAGTTACCAATCTTTTCTGCCGACCTATCTGGATAACATGTTTTCTTATCAGCCGGGCTTTGCCCACTATGCTCTGGCAGATTTGGAGAAGGAAGGAAAATTTGTCGGAATTATCACAACAAATGTGGACTGTATGCATACGATTGCCGGTTCGAAGAATGTTGCAGAAGTTCAGGGCAGTCTTCAGATCAATTGCTGTTCCGGATGCGGTCGCCATTATGACGGTTATGAAATCTGGAAACAGGATGAACTGCCCCTCTGTGAAGCGTGCGGGGGAGAAATCTTGCCCTGGCCGCTTTACAGTCATATTGGTCTGTGGGATGAAGATGTCAGAAAAGCACAGAGTTGGATTTCAATGGCAGACCTGATTCTTGTGATCGGAACCCGCGGCAATTACGGTGGTGTTTACTGGAATTACCGGAACAGCGATGCCCGGATCATCCAGATAAACCCCGGGCACACCGGCTTTGATCAGGCTGCAGATCTGAATATCCGTGAGGAGTGCGACGACGTATTCCGGAAGCTGCAGGAAAGGCGGGGAAAAAATGGCTGAGAAGAAGACAGAGCGGGAATTATCGGATATGATGCGCTTAAAGAAGCTGGCAACCCAAATGGAGGAAGCAGAATATCTGGGACTCTCAGAAGAAGAAATTCAGGAAAAGAAGCGGCAAAAAGAAATGCGCAGACAAAGAAATGTTCAGATACTGGAGGATACTCTGGAAATACTGCAAAAAGGAAGTTACACAAAAGAAGATCGGGAGGTGCAGCTGCAGTTTTCATCGGAACAGCTGCGGGAAGCCCGGGTATTTCTGCCGGATGAGATTGCCGCGATGAGGACAGATGCGCGGGAATCAGGAGCGTTGGCTGGCGGCCGCTGTCTGTTTAGTTGCGAAAATACAGATGCACTTGCTCTGGCGGGGAGGAAATATCAGAATCTGAGGCAAAGCGGAGACAAAGCTCCGGGAATCCTCGTCCTGAACCTTGCAAGTGCCACACAGCCCGGCGGCCGGACTCGGCAGGGAGCCAACGCACAGGAGGAAGACCTCTGCCGCAGGTCGTCACTGCTGCTATCTTTGGAGAGTGAAGGCGCACAAAAATATTATAATTATAATAATTCACGAAAGACACGTATGGGATCTGATGCGGTAATACTCTCCCCTAATGTGGAGGTTATTAAAGATACTGCATCCGGGTTGCTTTCCGATCCGTTTCGGATATCTGTCATAAGCTGCGCGGCACCGATGATCCGCCTGGGTTTCGAGGGGATGACACTGCAGGAGTATGAAATGATGCTCTATCAGCGGATCCAGGGTATGCTTCTGGTAGCGGCGTCACGCGGATACCGTCATTTGATTCTGGGGGCTTTCGGGTGCGGCGTGTATGGAAATGATGCGGCAACGGTGTCGGATCTGTTCTGTCGTGCAATAAGGAACCTTTCCTATGCAGGTTTGGATAGTTCCAGGTTGTTTGATTCCATAGACTTTGCTGTGCTGTGCCGCTCTGATAAGGATTATAACTACGTTGAGTTTTGCAGAAATTTTGATAAAAATGAGTGACTGTCAGAGTTCTTTAATTCGCCCGGTTAAAACCAGAATAAAGCTGAGCAGAATGCCGAAAACAAACCCAAATGCATGAACCAGAAAAGCCGTGATAGTGGTGTTTACAAATATAAAATAGATACATACAATGATAACATCGAATCTGTACCATACGAAATGGAATTTCTCCGGAAAACGGAGCCTGCATACAATCAGGCATGCAATGAGTGCAAAAATACCGCTTGATGCTCCGATGTCATAAATACGTTCAGAAATCACAACGGAATAAGCGATTTCTGCCAGTACGCCGCAGGACAGAAATAAAAATATCGTTTGTTTTTTCTTTAAAAAGGAACTGAGCAGTGAGCACACGGAAAGCAGGGCGGCGGAATTTGCGAGAAGGTGCCCGAGGTTATAATGCAGAAACAGGCAGGCGAACCAGCGGTAATATTCCCCATTAAGATAGTCTATGCCTGTAGCACCAAAGATTAAACAGGCATCGTCATTGCTCCGGGAGACAACATAAATCAAGATAAAAATAAGTACAAGAACCACTGCAACGATATTGCGGGATATCCAAATTTTAATTTTTTTAACCATATCCTGACTGCCTGTCATATTTTACACCATCCGTGTGCTTTTTTGAAGATTTCTGTATGAGATACATGAAGGAATTTTGAATAAGGAAAGCTTTCCTATGCACCTTTACAATCTGTCTTTCAGCAGCCCCAGCACATCCGCAATCTCCGCTACCGGTTCCGGATCCGCGCTGTTCAGCCAGGCATAGATCACGGAAAAGGCTCCCTCGAAAACAAACCGGCGGATATACTTCACTTCGGTATCGGAATAATTGCTTTCATCAATCATATTCTGAAAAATAACACGGATGTTTGGAACAGAAAAAACATGAGCGGAAAATTCCTGCACCGGTACAGACCGGGTCAGGATACAGAATAACTCCCTCTGTTCATATAAATACTGGAGAACAAGGAGCAGGGCATTTGAATTCTGCGTGATAATTTCCCTTAATGATTCATCCAGCTGTTTTAGAAAATCAGCCTCAATCTCATTCAGCAGCTCCTCCTGGCTGCCGTAATATTTATAAAAAGTCGTGCGGTTGATCTGCGACACGATGCACAGCTCGTGGACAGTGATCTGACCGAGCGGCTTCTCTTTTAACAGTTTTAACAGCCCGGTTTTCAGCATGGCTTTGCTGAGCCGGATTCTCTGGTTCTCCATAGCTTAATTTCTCCTCGACAAATTTAAAAAAATGTTGACTTTAAAACATAAACACATGCGGTTGCTGACCACACAACTTTTTTGAATAAACAGTCTGTTGACTTTGAACGCTTGAGTTAATTATAATTACGGCATAGAAAATTGTCAAGATTAAGGCTGTGAATCATAACTGCCTGAGGAGGTTGATTTCATGAAGTTTTGGAGGCGCAACTGGTATTATATCGGCGGCATACTTTTTGTAGGGC
>JAJQAD010000159.1 GCA_021204005.1 Clostridiales bacterium | reverse complement strand
CATCATAAATCGTCTGCGTCTGAATAAATTCCGCACCTGCGTCTATTTTTTTCTTTAACCGGATCAGCTGCAGTTCTTCCGGATCCGCAAACGGATTGACCGATGCCCCGACAAAAAACTTTGGCGGCACCTTGATGGGCTTCCCGTTGAGAAAAATTCCTTTTGTCTTCATCTCCGATACGGTCTTTACCAGCTGAATGGAATCTATGTCATACACGTTTTTCGATCCCGGATCATTTCCGAACGTCTGATGATCCCCCGAAAGACAAAGGATATTCCGGATTCCCAGCGCCCATGCACCCAGCAGGTCACTCTGCATGGCAATGCGGTTCCGATCCCTGCAGGTCATCTGCATGATTGGTTCAACCCCTGCTTCCCCTGCCAGCACACCGGCCGCAATGGATGACATACGCACGATTGCTGTCTGGTTATCCGTAATGTTTGCCGCATCCACGTAGCCTTTCATCCCCTGGGCTTTTTTTGTGACCAGACCGGCATTTGCGCTCATCGGCGGCCCGATTTCTGCTGTTACGGCAAATTCACCGCTCTCCAGGATCTTCTGGAAGCGGCTTTTTTCATCTGTCCTGGCGATATCACTCATCTTCCTCCACCTCCACATTCAGATCTGTGCGGCGAACGGACCGGGGACCGCCGTCACGGCTTGTCTGCCAACTGCGCACCGGCATGATCTCGCCAAGCAGATGTAGCTTGTTCTGTCTCTTTAACCGGTCGTAAATCAGCTGCCACGCGCAATCGATCTCATCATTCACCTCACAGCTGCCGTTCTGGCTGCCGCCGCACGGCCCGTTAAAATTGCTCTTGGAGCAGCGGGCCACCGGACAGACACCGCCTGTAAGAGCCAGCAGACAGTTGCCGCAGCCCTGGCACATCTCCGTCCAGTATCCGACATCCCGGTTCACGCCATAGAAACTGGTGTTCAGCGCCGGAAGTACCGGCGTATCCGGCCAGCGCTCCGCCATAAACTGTACGCCGCAGCCGCAGGCCATGGATAATATCGCATCATATTTTGGAATTTCCCGATCCAGGGTTTCAATAAACTCTGTGTCACACTGCCGTTCCAGTGTCACTACCTCGCAGTTTTTACCGGTCAGCTCCAGTCTCGCCGCCATATCTCTGGCTTCATTTTCTCCGCCGGACAGACAGACCGTAACACAGGTGCCGCAGCCGGCAACTAATATATTGTTGTAGGGAGTCAGACTCTCGAGAATCTCATTTAACTCCTTCTGTTGCGCAATAATCACTCTTTCTCCTCCTCCCAAATCAGATGCCGTGCCGCCTCCCGGATCAGTTCCGGCGCTGCAAAAGAAGCCTGCACCAGGTCAACCCGGCCAGCATTTAGTCCCAGAGTTTCCAGTGTCTTCCTGGCTCTGTTCACCTGCATCCTGCAATGTGTGTTGCCGCGAAAATGCCTGCACGCGCGATCCGGACAGACAGCCACCAGCACTTTCTCATATTCTTTCAGTCCTCTTAAGATTCTCTCCTCGCTGATTTCCCCGCCGCAGGCCACAGCGGCTCCATCAATCTCCAGACTGTCAAAAGCCTCCTTTGCCGCTACCTCGGCCGAATTTTCACAACAAAGAGCCAGGCATCTGCCTTTCTTTCCGGTAACAGGCGCTTCCTCAACCGGGAGCGAGCTATCTTCCGACCCGGCTGCAGGGCAAGTATTGATTGCCTGCTGATTCGCCTTCATGCATGTATCTTCTTCCCCGGCTGCAGCGCCGTTATGGCCGCCGTCTTTTTTGTCTGACGCCGGAGTATTCGCTGCTGACGCCGGCGAATCCACTGCCGGCGCTGCCGGCTTCAGGCTGATCGCTTTCGCGGGACATACCGAAACACAGATTCCACAGCCGGCGCAGAGCGTGTCTTCTACTGTCATCGCGTGTTTTTCACTGTCCGGCTTTGGTGCCCCGTGCGGACAGAGCCGGTAACAGGTATAACAGAATGCGCACTTCGTGTCATCCACATCCGCTGCCAGCTCCTGCGGACATACAGTGAGTTCCTCCATTGTTTCCGCGATATCAGAAAGCGTCGTCTGCGAGTGATCCACCCAGAGACTGTCGTCCAGAACCCATACGTTCCGTCTTCCGGTAAAACCAGACGAAAGAAACCATCGCCCCCGGCTGTACTCCTCTCCCTCGCTCCTGCGAAGCCTCATTTTTTCCGCAAACCGCTGCAGATCTTCGCCGACGCCCTCCGCGCAGTCGACAAGAATCGCCGCCTCCGCTTCCACTGTGCGGCCCTCACCGACAAACGTCAGACGATTCATTTCCTCCGCTTCCGTCACAGACACCGTATCATATTTCAAAAAGGTTACCCCTTTCTGACGGGTTTCACGGTAAAGCTGTTCCAACTCCCCGACACCGCAGCGGATCGAAGTTCCGGCCACGAGGACTGGTAAGGGATTCTTTCCTTCTACCAATGCTCCCGCCTGCAGGAGAACCTGCTGAACCAGATAAGCGGAAGCCTCCTTCTCCTGATCCATCAGAAACACCACCGGGATATCCGGCTGCTTCAGCGCTTTTCTTTTTTCTTAATTAATGCATCCCGGTAAGCCGCATCCGTAAGGAACGGATCTACGCTTTTTCCGGACAGATAGAGAACCGGCATACCGCAAGTGCCCTGGTCGACAGCCTGCTCCACTCCGGTTCGAAGCACTTCGTGTCCCAGATTTGTGAGAGCTGTCTGAGCATCATCCGTAAAAACACTGTCTCCTGTCAGAATCACTTTCATACGCCCGCCTCCTTTCTCCTCCACGCAATTAATTCCGCCGCTTTCACCCTCGCGTCCGCCATCGTATCCGCAATAGACATGGGGCCTTCGACAGTTCCGGCTATCCAGATGCCTGCTTTCTCCGGCTGAGACACTGGCTCAAGGAAACCGTCTGCAGTAAGTCCGAGGCCGGTCAGCTGTGACAACTGTCTGTTGTCTGTTCCGGGCCGAATGCCCCCGCAGGCTATACAGAGATCCAGCGGTTTTTTATGAATTCCGTCCGAATCCTCCCACCGTACTACAATAGATTCTCCCTCGGAATCAATACGGTTTGGCCTGCATCGCACCATGTTGAAACCATTTTCTCTCATCTCCTGCAGGTACGCGCCGGATTTGACGCTCTGCATATCCATGTAAAACATCGTAATTTCCGCATCCGGATACATATATTTCAGAGCTCTGGCGCTGCGGGTGGCGTAACCGCAGCAGATTTTAGAACAATAAGCGGCTCCGTGGGAAGGATTTCTGGATCCGAAGCAGAAAAGGAAACCTATCTGCTCCGGTTTTTTTTCAAAAATGCCGTCTCTCTTCCTGCTCCGCAGTATTTTTTCCAGATCTTTCCCATAGAGGAAAGCCGGACTTCCTTTTACACTCAGATTCCCGCTGTCCCCTTCGGGAAGATGGGAAAAACCGGACGCGACAAACACCTGTCCGACAGACTCCTCCGCCAGCCCGTCTTTGCACTGCAAAATGGCAGTAAACCCATCCGGCTCTCTCATCAGATCCGCCAGAGTTGATCCGGTTCGAATCTCTACTCCGGCCTCCTGCCTGACATCCTCCGCCAGGGATGCGGTCAGGCAGACGCCGCACTGTGTACAGACAGAACATGCTTTGCATCCATAGGCGGCCGTCTTGCCGCCTATCTCATTTTCTTTCTCTATTAAAAGCACAGGAATGCCCGCCGCCGACAGCGCCAAAGCTGCCGTACATCCGGCAACCCCTCCGCCAACCACTAATACCTTTTTCATACTCTCACCTTATTTCTTTTTCTGTACGCCAAACAGGTCTTCCCGATACGCGTCCAGATAATCCAGGCAATATTCATCAATCTCCATGAGCGCTTCCGTCGCATACAGAGAGCCCAGCATATCCCGGCTCGTCGGATCCATGATTGCGCTGTCCATCCCCGCATATCTCGCCAGAATCAGGAATGCCTGATTAATGGTTTTTCTGGACGGCAGGCCGAAAGAGATGTTGGAAAGCCCGCTGGTCACATGAATCCCCGGATACTGTTCCTTAACCCGCCGGGTCACTTCCGCAAAGGTCGTAAAGGATGACGGGTTCGTGCCCAGGCTAATTACCAACGGATCAATATGCAGACGGGACGGCGCTATATTATATTCTTTCGCTTTCTCCATAATCTGCGCGAAAATCTCCATTCTCTCCTCCACAGATTCCGGAATTCCGTTGTCACCGCACAGAAGCGCTACACATTCCCACTTCGTATCTGCAATCACCGGAAAGACAATGTCAATCTTATTCCCCTCCATGGAGACAGAATTGATCAGTCCCGGCTGATTGCAGAATGGAATCGCATCCACGCAGGACTTTGGGTTCGGACTGTCGATGCAGATCTTTGCGTCACTGACCTCCTGCACCAGATCGATCAGCCAGTGCAGCGTCTCCACATCGCCCTCCACGACAGAAGAGCAGACATCGATATAATCCGCGCCTCCCGCTGTCTGTCTTCTGGCAAGATCACGGATCCAGTCCGCATTTTTCTCACTGATTGCTTTCTGCACAGATGGAATTGCCCCGTTAATTTTTTCGCCAATAATGATCATGATAAATCTCCTCTCTTTGTCACTTTTCCAGGTTATATTTCTGATGAAAACAGTTTATCTGTCAACTGCGACAAAGTATTCCATTTTTCGGTTCGTTTTTTGTGAAATTTTACAGAAAAAACGCACAAAAAAAGAGGGAAAAAGTTTTTCACAGAACGCCTTTTCCCTCTTTTTTATTTTTTTTATGATTTTTACAAAATATTATTCACCTGTCTCCGGTATTGCCCCGGAGATATCCCATATTCCCTCTTAAAAACCATGGAAAAATACTGTTGATTGCTGTACCCCACGCTCAGCGCAATATCCACCAGTGACCGATCGCTCTCCTGCAGCAGCTCTTTTGCCTTTTTCATCCTGATTTTATTGACATAAGCAGCAAATCCAATCCCCATATCTTCTTTAAACAAGCGGGAAAGATGCGCCGGGCTGACTGCCACATGCTCCGCCGTATCCTCCAGCGTAATTCGCTCCCTGTAATTTTTGTGTATGTAATCCAGGCTTTTGCAGACAAGATCCGACGCCTCCTGATGAATGCCGTCATGCATAATCTCCACAAATTTGCGCAGCACCAGACCCAGTTCGTAGGAAATCTCCGTCACATCCGAAGAGCGGGCGCTGTTCTTCTGAAACTCACTGACCATCTCGTACATTTCATTCGAATCAATTCCTTTCTGAAGCAATCTCCTGTAAATCACGGAAACCAGCTCGTTCGTGCGGATTTTGATCAGCTGCAGATCGTTCCCGGAAGAGAAATAAATTCCCCCCAGAATATCATTTAAAATTACCTGAACCTGCTCAATATCTCCCGCCTCAATCAGTTCTACCAGTTCTGTCTCCTGTTTTTCCTGAATATTACGCATATTATCTGCGGTTTTCATATTCTGAAGCGACTCCCCGATCATTTCCTGCTGCGAATGCTTCTGTCTGTGCCTGTCAAGCATCTTTGCGCTGTCTTCCGACAACAGATTGTAAATCAGCCGGAATAACAGTTCTCCGATATAGTACACCCGTCTCGGCTCCACCAGAAGGACATCCCTCATCGCGGAAAAAAAGATAGATCGGCATCCCGCCGGGATATTACACTGCTTGATTACTGCATCCAGCGTCGCCGCATCCGGATATTCCATGAGCATCGGTCCGGCCAGGACACTTCCCGCGTATCTGTCGCGGTCCATCAGCGCGATAGCGATATGAACCATGTTGCCGTGACAGACAAAAAAATAGCAGTCGCCCAGCTCTCTGGAACGCAGACCGGCATCCTTATGCACCTGCCTGCATTTCTGTTCCATCTCGCTTTCCTGATGTATCAGTTCACAATACTCACAGGTCTGTCCAAAAGATTCTCTCACTTCACCATATTCATTCAAAACAGAAAGACTTACCCCCGTAGCCTGCCAGAAAACAGATAAACTGGCGGACAATTCTGAATACAATGTCCCCATCTTCTTCTCCTTCTCTCTAACCGCGCAGGCAGAAATTTTACCATCATACGCAGAAACACCCTTAAAAATATAACACTGACAAACCGGAATAAAGAGTATACTTCTTCGCGTAAGAATCCATTCTTTTATGTGCCGCAGCAATTGTAATTCATAATCTTGTATTCCTATCCGTTTACTATGTATTTAATTATTCTATAACAGAGATTGCCGGTTTGTCAACTGAGTAAGGCGGGACTTCCATAACTGTGTCAGCCGGGACAACTTTGTCAACCGTAAGGGGCGAGCAATGCGGGGACTTACAAGTCTGTATCAGGCGGGAAGTTACTTTTCACAGAGTGAGTCTGATACTGTCCGCAACGATTTCAAACGACAGCAACAGATGCAGGCGTGTCCTGTCGTCATCCAGGTCAGCCGGGACCAGTTCCTCCAGACGCTTCAGACGATACAACAGCGTATTGCGGTGCAGATGCATTTGCCTGGCTGTCTCCGCGATATTCCGCTCTTTTTTCAGATAAATATGCAGCGTCTCATAAAAATCCGTGTGATGAACGGCATCATAACCGCGCAGAATTTTTAAAGCCGGGTGGAGAGCATCCGGCAAAATGGTGTTTTTCATCTGTGCCAACATATAAGGAAGGACATAGTTTTTTCCGTCATATATTGCCCCCACTTCCTTTTCACAATACTCCGACGTGACTTTTGCATACTGATAATTATCAAAAAAAAAGAATCCGCAAGGTGAAAAACCTGCCCCATCGCCGCATAATACTTGGCATTCGCCAGCCACGGCTCCAGTTGACGCTTCGTCTCCTCCAGAGATGCGATTCTCAGGTTGCAGAGCAGACACACAGATAAATCCAGCGTAATTGCGTACAGATTCGGAAACGCCACATTCAAAGAGTGTGACAGATGCGTATTGATACTGTATGGCTGCAAGGGTGCATCCAATTTCAAAAAAGTCAGCGGATCCTCTTCTTTCCAGCCGAGCAGCAGTAATCTGCGGCGCAGTTCAGATGCATCTGCTTTTTCATCAGAAACAACCGTCCGAATCTGTGCATCCAGAATCACACTGTCCTGCTCCTGGATATGAAGCTGAAACCACCGCTCAATGTAAGCACAGAAAATGGAATAGCAATCCAGTTCGCCCTCATGGATTTTTCCGTCCAGAATGATCAGCGTCGCCGACCCGAGAAAACTGTCACGGATAATAAAATTATAGTGATAGGATTCATTTGGGAAATACGGCTCCTCATAGCTGTATATCCCCTTTCGCGTGATGCGTTCCGGATCAGCCTCATTAAAAGCCACAAGAAATTCCATGTCACACGAACCGGAGGCAAGCAGGTTATCCCACATCTCGTCCACTTCTCCCACTCCATATCCCGGCGTATGCGCCAGATGCCGCTGCAACGGATCCAGCAAAAATGCCGGTCGTCCCAACACACCCTCGGAAGCGTCAAATAAATCCTGCAGCATCGCTCCGGTCGTGATCAGATTCATCATCGCGGTATCCCAGGACGTGTAAAACGAGAGCACATCCAGGACGCGGTTCAGCACTTCCTCCAGATCTGTGGTATCCAGCTGCAGCAGATCATTCCTGTGCGTACAGATCACATGTTCATTTCCGTTTTTAAACAGATCGCTGAGCCTGCCGATATACAAGGTGTTTTTTTCCATCGTGACATTTGCGGAAAACAAACGCACTGCCTCAATCTCAAACGCGTTGGAACGTATTTCTGCCTGAGGGTGAAACTCCCTCAGCCCATAGGCAAATATCTGCATGCTTAATCTCATGTTATGTGATCCTTTCATTTTTCCGATTCTTTTATCTGCGCTTTCGTCCGTAGTTTTTGTTATGCTATACGGACGCGTTGCATTTTATGTCGATTTCGTACGTATACTTTGTTGCGCTGTACGGACGGATTATTTTTTTCACTGCTTTCGTCCGTATAGCTTGCTGCGCTGTACGGTTGGATTGCGTTTTTTCGTCGATTTCGTCTGTATATTTTGCTATGCCGTACGGACGGATTGCGTTTTTTCGTCGATTTCGTCCGTATACTTTGCTATACCGTACGGACGGATTGCATTTTTTCGTCGATTTCATCCGTATACTTTGCTATACCGTACGGACAATTCTTTCTTATTTACGCCCATGACTGATATCCGAAACATTCGTTTTGTATATTATATACCTATCTTCAAATAGCAACAACCTTATTTTTGTTTGTTTTATACGTATATCATTCTATTTAAATATGTTGAAATAAAGACAATAAGAGAAATATTTCAAGGAGGACTGACTATGAACTCAAACGAAAAATTTGAACGGATGCTGCGCCTGGAAAAACCGAAAGATCGCTCGGAGATTCCCTATATGCCGCAGATTTTAACCTGGGCCGGCACCTGCTCCGGCATCACGCAGGCGGAAATGGTAAACAATATCGACCGCAACATCGAAGCGCTCGACATTACATTTGCAAAAATCGGAAAACCGGACGTCATGATGTGTACCGGTCTGAAAGACACTACATTTATCATGGGGCTTCCCGTCCGCATTCCAGGCAAGGAACTGGGTGAAAATGAACTCTATCAGTTCGTGGAGACAGACCTGTTTGACCTGCAGGACGGCGAAGAGTATGACCGTATTCTGCAGATGGGCTGGCAGGCCTGGAACGGCATGATGCTGTGCCGTATTCAGGATCCGCCGTTTACCTCGCCGGAACAGTTGATGGCACGGCTCGGCGAAATGGGAGCAAACTGCGGAAAGATGGCAATGCACTTTATCCCGCAGGGCATTGCACCGCTGACACATACCGCCTGCGCTCCGGTCTATGATACCCTGTCCCAGTCCCACACAATGGAAGAGTTCTGTTTCGACATGTTCGATTACCCGGAAAAGGTAAAGGAAGTCGTCATGAAATGCACTCCTGATGTGATCGGCCAGGCGATCGGCGGGGCCAAACAGGGGCATGGCAACCGCATCGGTGTCTATGCAATGCGCTCCTCTGCTACTTTCGTTTCACCGGATTCTTTCGAGGAATTCTGCTGGCCGGCATTAAAGATGATGATTGAGGCTTTCTGGGCTGAGGGCATGACTACCGTACTTCACGCGGACGGCAACTGGCTTCCGATGCTCAAATACTTCAAGGAAGTGCCCAAATCCAGCGTACATTTTGAGCTGGACGGCGACACCGACATGCGCAAGGCATTTGAAATTCTGGAGGGATGGCAGAGCATACGCGGCGATGTACCGGCTTCCCTGCTCTGCTACGACACACCGGATGAGGTATCTGAATACTGCGAAAATCTGATTCAGGACGTCGGTATGAAAGGCGGATTTATGCTCGGTTCCGGCTGTGAAGTGCCGATGAACGCGAAGCTGGAGAATGTGATGGCTATGGGAAATTCACTGAAACTGAAATAAAATGTCGCTGTGCGACACTTCGCGCGCGAGCGGTTGCATAGCAAAATTTCCCATCCGCGAGCTGCGCATCCTCACAGAGTGTTTTTATATCATAGGAAATCGTACACTTTAGCACTTTACAACAACAAGGTCTTTCCTATGATATAAGAATAGGAAATCCGGCTTTTCCCGCACGGGAAAAGCCGGATTCTTCAACACAACTGTTTTTTACAGAGTTCTGAAATTATCTTTAAAAATATCCTTCATCGGATTATAATTATCCACATTCCAGGCCAGCGTCAGACTGGGATCACTCACCTGATCTACATCCAGGAAACGGACTGTAGGCGTTTTATACAGGTTGTTCCGGGTATCCAGCATGCAGACGCCCACGCCTGCCTCCACCCAGAGCATCTCCTCCTGCAGGGACGATGCGAACTTCACTTTGGGCGTGAAGCCGCAGCTCTTGCACCCATCCAGAATCAGGCGCGGCGATGTCTCCGAATCCTCCGGCGATACCATAATAAACGTATCATCTTTAAAATCAGATATCCTCCAGCAGCTTTGTGACATAGTCTTTCACTTCCTCCGGGGTACCGAAGCTCATCAACTCACAGGGAACATCGCCGAGGATGCAAACATCCGGACCAACGATCTCACGGCATTTCCGGATATCCGTCTTGGAATCCAGAGCCAGAACATAGGTCTTATCCTCCAGGCGTTTGAACTTATCGATATTCATCGTCCAGTTCGAATCCAGATGGAAGATCGGGATGACATTCATCTCTATGCACAAATCATAGTATGCCTTGAAAGAAGGCCACACAAACTCATCAAACATATTCGGAGAAACCAGATCCGGGCCGGTTCTCCAGCCGCCGATCCACACGCCAAGAGCATGCGTATCAATGATCTGCTGACGATATTTTTTCAGATTGCACTCCAGCACCATATCAAAAATCTCGTGCATCAGCTCCGGCTCATCCATCAGATCATCCATGAAAAAGGCCTCCAGAGAGCGTCCGCCGCAGAAATATTCAAACGGTGTGATCATCAGGAAATCACAGATACAGGGAATACCTGCCTCATAGAACTTTGCGTAGGATCTGGGGTTTGCCTCAAAAAAAGGTTTCAGATTTTCCCAGTTGTTATCGCACTTCTCAGCAATAAATTTTTTCTGCCAGGCATCCCAGCCCATGGCTTTGATATCTTCGTATTCCTCCGCCTGCATGTTCTCGAATTCCACGATCTGCCACATCTCATCGTCGCCCAGATCAATGCCCGGCAATGCAGCCCTGGAAAGCCACTGCGTACCCAGCAGGTACGGGGAAAAGATCACACTCTGTGTCGCATCCGCGTCAATCGCCAGATGCTCCGCCAGGTTTGCATCGCATGCCTTATCAAAATCCGTAATATAATCTTTCATAAGGACATGCTGGCTTCTCGCATAGTAGGCGTTCCCGCACGGCACGACCGGGACGCGGTCTACCGGCTCACAGCGGACTACTTTACGGATACGTTCCAGATTATCTTCATACTTTCCCATGATACAACCTCCTCGTTTTTTGTTATTTTTACATATCAGGCAATCGGCATTCCCACGCCCGACTTTTTCTCTGTAAATCCAGTATAAACGGAGTGAAAAGGGTTGTAAAATGAGTAGTTCAGATTCTATCATGCAATTTGGTTATAACTGAAATACTTCTGATATTTATTTCACTCTGATCGGAATTCCGGCCACCACTTCCACCATTTCATCGGCGAGCGCCGCGGTCTGTGCGTTAACCCGCGCCAGGCAGCGCTGGTATTCCTTCGTAGAATCATCGTAAGAAATCCCGTCAGAAAAGACATTATTCGTGACAATGACCAGGTGCTCCGCTTTTCCGGCAAGATGATGGATTCCCTCCATCACAGCCCCAACCACATCGTCTTTCCTTCCGTCATCACTATACATCTCATTGGCTGCCAGATTGGAAAGACACTCCAGCAAAACCACTGCGCCGGCAGGAATAGCCGCTTCTTCCAGATGGGTATAACACTCCAGGGTTTCAAATCCTTTCCCCTCACGCAGCTTCCGGTGTCGGGCAATCCTGCGCTCCCCTTCCTCACCAAAGGGCTCCATCGTCGCCACGTAGAGCATTTTTTGCATTTTCAGTTCCATGCAACGGCTCTCCGCGTACGCGGACTTTCCGCTGCCGCTGCCACCTGTCACCAAAAGTATCATTGCGAATTCTCCTGCTTAGCATTTTTACACTAATAAAAAGATCCTACTCCCCAACACCTTTGAAAATTTTATTCATTCTTTTATTCACTCTAAAGGCACATACGTCCCGAACCCCGCCTCGTCAAAAGGGCTCATCTCCCGGTAAATATGAACTGCCATATCCAGAATCGGAAAGAGCGCCACTGCACCGCTGCCTTCCCCCAGGCACATATCACAGGTGAGGAACGGCGTCTTTACAATGGCTTTGAGAAGCATCGCTCCCGCCGGCTCTTTTGAAACATGGGAAGCCAGAATATAGTCTGCCGCCTTTGGCTCCAGTCGAATCGCAATAAGCGCGGCCACGGTTGAGATAAAACCGTCCGCCACAACCGGAACATGGTAAAGCGCGCCTCCGAGAAACACTCCCGCAAGGCCTGCAATGTCAAATCCGCCGACCTTCGCCAGCACGTCGATTGGATCCTGCGGGTTTGGCTGATGCTTTGCCACCGCCGCTTTGATTACCTCAATTTTTCGAGTAAGCCCCGCGCTGCTAAGCCCGGCACCCCTGCCGGTCACCGTCTCCACCGGCACATCAAGGAGCACACTGGTCACCGCACTGCTGGTGGTCGTATTTCCGATTCCCATCTCTCCGGTCGCCAGAATCTGATAACCGGCCTCCGCCTTTTCTTTCACCAGCTGTATCCCAGTCTCAATCGCGGCGACTGCCTCGTCCCCCGACATGGCAGGCTCCCGATACATATTTTTTGTGCCGTAGGCAATCTTGCGCCGCTCGACTCTCGGCGTATCAACCGCCATCCCGATATCAATGGGAAAAATATCCGTTCCGGTATCCCGGCACATAATGGCTACGCAGGAGCGCAGATCCAGAAAATTCTCCGCCACAACAGCTGTGACTTCCTGGCCCGTCTGTGTCACGCCCTCAGCCACCACACCATTATCCGCACACATGATAATTAAACCCTTTTTTGAGAGATCCACGTTCTCACTGCGCGAGATTCCTGCAATCTGAATAACCGCCTGTTCCAGCTTTCCCAGGCTGCCCAGGGGTTTCGCGACCGTGTTCCAATGTGCCCTGGCTCTCTGCATAGATTTCTCGCAAACAGGTTGAATCTGTTTTAACTTTTCATATAATTGTTTCTGAGTCACACTCATTCCTTATTCCCTCTGCAAATTGCCGACTCATTTTTCTCCACTGCAAGTACATATATTCAAAACCATTTCATCATTTCCAGATGAACGTTTCTCTCACAGCCGATACCCTCTTGGAGTCACCATCTTCCCATTCAAAATCTTTGTCTGGGAATTCCCGATAAACACCGTGGTAAACATATCCACCTGTGTATCGCGCAATTCACCCAGCGTATAAAGCTGCATCACTTCCCCTTCGCGGCCAATGTTAACAACGGTACCGCACACTGTTTCCGCTGCTTTATATCGAAGCATCAGATCGCAGGCTTTCTGCAGATAATCATGCCGTTTTTTGCTGGACGGATTATACAGTACAATCGCAAAATCCGCCTCCGCCGCGGAAAGCAGCCGTTTTTCAATGGTCTCCCAGGGTGTCAGCAGATCGCTCAGGCTGATCACGGCAAAATCGTGGGTCAGCGGCGCGCCGAGCACGCCGGCCCCTCCGGTCGCGGCTGTCACGCCGGGTATTACTTCCACCTCTATCTGCGGATAGGATTCACCAATCTCCAGCATCAGGCCTGCCATGCCGTACACACCCGCATCCCCGCTGCAGATCATTGCTACGGTTTTTCCCTTTACTGCTTCCTCAAAGGCCATCTCGCAACGCTGTGCCTCCCTGGTCATCGGAGTCGTGAGAAACTCTTTTCCCGCAAAATGCTCTTTTACCAGATCCACATAAACTGTATATCCAACTATTACATCACAACTCTCCAATATGTTCGCTGTCCGGATTGTCATCTGTTCATAGGATCCCGGGCCGATTCCTACCACATAAATTTTACCCACAATATATCCTCCAATCTGTCATTCCAGGAAATTCTAACTCTTCTTTATTTTGTTTCGTTCCGCCACGGAAGAACTGTCACAAGATAACCAATTCATCCAGCACTTCCTGATCATTTGGAATCTCTGTTTTATAGTACTACAATCATAAATAAGTTCATTCATATTGCTGCAATCTATAAGGAAGCCTCCCGGAACTCCGTAGAAAATGCCGGGTTGTACAACTCGGAACGGCTGTAATTCGAGTGCGTCACCACATCCCCGATAATCATCAGTGCTGTCTTTGTGATGCCATGCTCCTTTGCCGTCTGCGCCAGCGTCCCGACGGTGCAGATGTATTTTTCCTCATCGTCCCAGGTCGCTTTATACACAATTGCCGCCGGGGTATCCGCCTGATATCCGCCCGCGATCAGCCGTTCACTCAGCTGTTCCAAAAGCCCTGTGCTCAAAAACACCACCATCGTCGCCTGATGCGCCGCAAAGGAGGCAATCTCCTCTTTCTCCGGAACCGGTGTGCGTCCCGCCATGCGGGTAATGATCACGCTCTGGGAGACATCCGGCAAGGTATACTCCAGATTCAACGCACTCGCTGCTCCGCAGAAAGCACTGACTCCCGGGCAGCTCTCATAGGCAATCCCGAGCTCGTCCAGGATATCCATCTGCTCACGGATCGCTCCATAGATACAGGGATCCCCCGTGTGAAGCCGGACTGTCATCTCCTGACACGATTCCGCTTCCTTCATCACTTCAATCACTTCCTCCAGCGTCATCTTCGCGCTGTTATATATTTTGGTTCCTTCTCCGGCATAATCCAGAAGCTGCGGATTCACTAAGGATCCGGCATAGATAATCACATCCGCCTGTTGCAGCAGACGCATTCCCCTCACCGTGATCAGGTCGGGAGCTCCGCTCCCGGCACCCACAAAATACACCATGGCAGTTACCTCCTGTGTTTTCATTCTGTCACAAACCATACGCAAACATGAATGCGCAGGTAAATAATTCATATCCTTCAGTCAGCTTAAAGTTCATTTGATTATAGCGTAATCTTTTACTCCTGTGTTACAATTATTCGACTATTTTTTAATTTTTTTATATCCATTTACATGAAAGAACCCCGGGTAGCCTGAAAAAAGTAACAACAACTGCATCCGACCCTCAAAAAAAATATAAGATAACGTGTAAAAATGGTAAATGTCTGCTACAATAGGAAAAATTGATGAAGAAAGACGGCAAGATATCCGATGCCGTCAGAAAGGAAATCATTTTGTATACAGAGCAGCAGATAGAAAAAAATGTGAAATGGATCCACTACACCGGGGACTTGTCAATTTCCAAAGATACACTGGGTGCCCTGGTTTATGCACATCAGTGCTTCATTCCTTTTGAAAACCTTGATGTCTGTGATTTTCATAAAGAGATTTCACTTGATGAGGATAAGCTGTTTGAAAAGCTTGTTATCCGGAAAAGGGGAGGATATTGTCTGGAAATGAACGGATTCTTTTACCATATGTTGCGGTCGATTGGCTTCAACGCATATCCCTGCCTGTGCCGCGTCATGTTCGGCATTCAGGATCCCGGCGATAATCTCATCGGTCACAGAGCAACCATCGTGTCGTTAGACCCCCCGCCCGGGGCATAGATGTCTATAGCTTCTTTGCCAAACAAAGTTACTGTTTTTCAATACTTCCGCTGAATTGAAAAAGTAAATTCCAGTGCAAGAGTAAATTCCACTTGATCTTTAA